>NZ_CEYNZH010000004.1:0-147762 GCF_982874595.1 Oceanospirillum sp.
TAATGCCGTCACATCAGTGCAATAGCGTGTTGCGCTCAGAGTCTGCAACCGCCAACTCTTTTTTTAAGTATTTGAATCTATTAGATTTTGTAAGAAGCTGAGAGGCTGCAAGAACACCATTACTCCCACAGCCAGCTACAATGATAGCTTTTTTATTAGGGGATATAGGGTTGTCTATCCTGCATATGAATCCGAAGTCTTGGAAGTTTTCTTTGCATTTAGAGTAGACTTTATCATTGAATACTAAATCGTCATTATCATTAAAGTGAATTGTATCTGATAAGTCCTGCATTAGCATTTTTGTGGTTTCATTGAAAACAGGGCCCCCAACTGATACTAAGTTTTCATCAAACACACTCATGCTTTTTCCATTTGAGTAGTGATGTTTTACAAGCATATCAGGATATATAGACTCAACGGTCTGCTTTATATTTACTGATGCAGTTGCATCTGGCCCCATTAAAAATGCTAAATCTTTATCTTTTCTTTGAGGTATTGATCCAGAGATAATATAGGTTTGCTCTTCTATGTTGAGCTTGAATAATCTTTTGAAAAAGAGCCTGTGCGTGAATAGACTAGAAATAACCATTGACGCCGCTTTTGAAAAAGTTTGTAGTGAAACCGCTATTAGAGAAGCAATAACTCCAGCTATAATGGAGTCGAGGTTGTTTATGATCCAGCTCAAACTACAATCTCCTTAGAGTAGCTATTTGTTACCGTATCGATTTATTAAATAGCGCATTAAATCTTCTGCCATTCCAGAATATTCTGCTATTTTTTTTTGTCTGTCATTTAATTCTCCAATGTATATTTGATTTATAGGGCCATTGGAATCATATGTATCGAGATGTAAAGCTAAATCAAAGCTCCAATCATTAGTTAAACCTTCCCAGTTGACCTCTTCTTTGTCAAAAAGATATGTACCAGCAAGAGGCATTTGTAAATCTGTATTATTGGGGCAAAGGATTTTGATTAAGGGCTTAGCGATTAAGTTTCCAACAGGGAACTCATCATAGTCTGATGTGTAATAGCTACTAACAAATTTTTTTGTTTTATAGAACTCTTTTGCTAGCTTGTCAGGCCATAAATGACTAGGGTTTCTTATATCGCCATCAATTTTTATTATTATTGAATTTTTTGCAGATCTTATACCTGATTTTATTGCGCTGCCCATGCCTCGTTGTAGGCAAGAAACAACATTCGCCCCTGATTGTTCGGCGTATTCAGCTGTTTTATCTGTGCTATCATTATCAACAACTACGACTTCATCAACAAAGCTAGACTTTAGTAACTCTCTTACAACATTGCCAATGGTTTCTTCAACATTTAGTGCTGGTATCACTATACTGATCAAGTTGGTTACTCCTATATTAACTAGCTTAGAGGCGAAGTCGATATAGATTAACATCTATTATGGTTGCGGTGTAGAGTTTTGATTGGATTTATACTAGAAGGAGGTATTTTATTAGTGTAACTAACCTATCTTAATGGGACGTATAGTGTCGTGTTTAAGGGGCGTTTCGTATGCAAAAGGGAATTACCATAATGCATCTCTGTTTTAGTCTTAAAAGCTGAGAGACTGTAATTAGACAATGGACAGGAGACGACCCGGAAAACTGGAGTTTCCGGGCCAACGACAATACTCAAGCGATAAACCCTGTTCTGGCAAGTCTTGGTCATTGGTACCGGAGTTGTGGAAATCAATGCGCACAAATTCCGCACACAATGGACAGGATATGGACCGGGGAGAAAAGGCAGGAATTAATTTCTTGTCGCTAAAAACGACAAAAGCCAGCACTCTTGTTAAGAACGTGCTGGCTTTTGTTCGTAAAATTGTTGGTACCAGTGGCCGGACTCGAACCGGCACGCCCGCAAAGGCAACGGATTTTGAATCCGTCATGTCTACCAATTTCATCACACTGGCACAATGTTGCGATAACCCTTTGAATGTTAAGTTATCTGTACATCAGTGCGGGGCATTATAAAAGAATCTCCAGTGCCGTCAATGACTTCATTACGGCTTTCCGATAATATTCGCGTCTTTATTACCCCTGCAGATAATCTAAGACTTCCCATGCTACGAACTGATTTTGCTTTTGATCTGCCTGAATCTCTGATTGCCCGTTATCCGACCAAAGAACGTACCGCCAGCCGCTTGCTGCAGGTGAATGGTGAGACGGGGACGCTGCATCATGGCCGCTTCACCGATATTCTTGATCTGGTTCAGCCCGGTGACCTGATGGTGTTTAACGACACCCGAGTCATTCCGGCGCGTTTGTTTGGTCAGAAAGAGACCGGCGGCAAGATCGAAATTCTGCTGGAGCGTCTGCAGGAAGAGAACTGTGCGCTGGCGCATATCCGTTCCAGCCGTTCCCCTAAAGCCGGGGCTAAACTGATTCTGCAGGATGGCTCTGTGGTTTCCGTGCTGGGTCGTCAGGATGCGCTGTTTGAACTGCAGTTTGATCCGGAAGCCGATCTGCTGGAGCTGCTGGAAAAAATCGGTCATATGCCATTGCCGCCTTACATCGACCGGGAAGATGAGCTGGAAGACCGTGAGCGTTACCAGACGGTTTACGGCAAAAATGCTGGTGCAGTAGCCGCACCGACGGCTGGTCTGCACTTTGATGAACCGTTGCTGCAGGCGCTGGCGGACAAAGGCGTAGAAACCGCTTTTGTCACTCTGCATGTGGGCGCAGGCACCTTCCAGCCGGTTAAAGCGAACAATATTTTTGAACACCACATGCACTCAGAGTTTGTGCAGGTGAGTGCTGACGTCTGCGAACAGATCAAGGCGACCAAAGCCCGTGGTAATCGTGTGATTGCCGTGGGCACCACCAGTGTCCGTTGCCTGGAGACGGCTGCCAAGCTGAGTTCAACGCCAGGCGAGATCGAGCCGGTGCAGACCGATACCAATATCTTTATCTACCCGGGTTATCGTTTTCAGGTAGTGGATGCGCTGGTGACCAATTTTCACCTGCCGGAATCTACCCTGCTGATGTTGGTCAGTGCCTTGGCAGGTTATAAGACCATGATGCAGGCCTATAAAGAGGCTGTTGCAGAAGAGTACCGCTTCTTCAGTTACGGTGATGCCATGTTTATCACCGCTAATCCTGAGCCGGATCTGCCGCCCAGCGCTGAAGAAAAGGGTGCTGAATAAACCCGCACCGGAAAGAATCTATTTAAAGCGCGATCGGTTTGCCCGCGAGGTGACATAGCGGACAACCATCGCAATGCGGTCGGTGCTGACCAACATCGAACCCGGCCGGAAACACTTAACAGACGGGCGTTTTGCCCCTTGGATTTTGCTATGTCTCGTGAATGTTTTATGAAGTATGAGCTGAAAGCCACTGATGGTAAGGCTCGCCGTGGTGAACTGACGTTCCCGCGCGGAAAAGTGCAGACCCCTGCCTTTATGCCGGTGGGTACTTACGGCACGGTTAAAGGCATGCTGCCTCGTGATATTGAAGAGATCGGTGCTGAGATCATTCTGGGTAACACCTTTCACCTGATGCTGCGTCCGGGAACGGAAGTGGTGAAAAAGCACGGTGACCTGCATGACTTTGTGCAGTGGAAAGGTCCGATTCTGACCGACTCCGGCGGTTTTCAGGTGTTCAGCCTGGGCGCGATGCGTAAGATCAGTGAGAAGGGCGTTGAGTTCCGTTCGCCGGTTAACGGTGAAAAAGTCTTTATTGATCCTGAACGTTCCATGCAGGTGCAACGTGATCTGGGGTCTGACATCGTGATGATCTTTGATGAGTGCACGCCGTATCCGGCTACTCATAAAGAAGCGAATGACTCCATGGAGATGTCGCTGCGTTGGGCGAAGCGTTCCAAGGATGCTCATGGCGATAATCCTTCCGCACTGTTCGGTATTATTCAGGGTGGTATGTATGACGATCTGCGCGATGTCTCCCTGAAAGGTCTGACCGATATCGGCTTTGACGGTTACGCCATCGGCGGCCTGTCGGTGGGGGAGCCAAAAGATGAGATGATCAAGGTACTGGACTACCTGCCAGCAAAAATGCCGGAAGATCGTCCACGTTACCTGATGGGGGTCGGTAAGCCGGAAGATCTGGTTGAAGGTGTGCGTCGCGGTGTGGATATGTTTGACTGTGTGATGCCAACCCGTAACGCCCGTAACGGCCACCTGTTTACCGCTGATGGCGTGATTAAGATCCGTAACGCGGCACATCGTCATGACAACAGCCCGCTGGAAAAAGAGTGTGACTGCTACACCTGCCAGAACTTCAGCCGTAGCTACCTGCATCATCTGGACAAGTGTAAAGAGATGCTGGGCGCTCAGTTGAACACCATCCATAACCTGCGTTATTACCAGCGCCTGATGGCTGGTTTGCGTGATGCTATTGAACAGGGTAAATTGGACGACTTCGTCAGTGCCTTCTATGCCCGTTTGGGTCGGGAAGTTCCTGAATTAGCAGAGTAATTTTACAAGTCGTGCCGGTTTTACCGGTATGATTTGCGCTGATTGAACTCCGGTTAACATGAATTGTCGGAGTCCGGTTGAGCCGTATTGCAGGCATATCTCTGGCGAGCCGCCATCGTAAGCGGTTACAACATAAAGGGCAGTCCTAACCTGATGTAAGCGGGGGACTGCCCTTGTATTTACAGGAATCGACCGCATCTCTGGCAGAATAGCCGGTTGTTACCTGTTAGTTGCCTGTAATCTGTTTGAAAAACAGGTTGTTAGACCGTTATAAAGTCTAAAACGATTATGACGTAAAATTCGAAATCTTAAACATTAGTAAAAAATAATAGAGGACTCATCAATGAGCTTTTTTATCTCTCCGGCATTCGCTGATGCAGGTGCAGCAGCTTCTGATCCAGGTGCAATGAGCCAGATTTTCCTGCTGGTTGGTTTCGTGGTTATTTTCTATTTCATGCTGTGGCGCCCGCAAAGCAAGCGCGCGAAAGAGCATCGCGAGCTGGTAGCCGGTATCGCTAAAGGTGATGAAGTGGTTATCGGTGGTGGTCTGGTAGGCCGCATCTCTAAAGTGTCTGACGAATTTGTTGTAATGGAAATCGCTGAAGGCACTGAAGTTAATGTACAGAAAGCTTCTGTAGTCGCTGTTCTGCCTAAAGGCACGATCAAGTCTATCTAAGTACATCCCGATACTGCCGGCATAAGCCGGCAGTATCGGTTTTACGAGCGGGTGTTTTAAGGAACGTAACAGCTCATGATCAATAAATATCCCCTCTGGAAATATCTGCTGATTCTTGTGGTTATGGCTATGGGCGTTGTTTACGCACTGCCAAACCTGTATCCGGATGATCCTGCCGTACAGCTCTCCCCACAACGTGGCTCTGTACAAATTAGCGAACGTCATATCAACCAAGTAACCCGTGCCCTTGATAACGTAGGCATTGAATACTTTGGCGAAGCCATTGAAAACAACAACGGCATCATCCGTTTTAAGCATGACGAAGATCAGTTAAAGGCCAAGACTCTCATTCAGGAGGCTTTAGGCCCGGACTTTGTTGTTGCTCTGAACCTTGCGCCAACCACCCCACAATGGCTGGTGGATCTGGGTGCCGGCCCGATGAAGCTCGGCTTGGACCTGCGTGGCGGTGTTCACTTCCTGATGGAAGTGGATATGAAAGAAGCGCTGGCACAGCGTAACGAAGTTTATGTGAGCGAGATAAAAACGCTGCTGCGTAGTGAGCGTTTGCGCTATCGTCGCATCACCCGTGAAGACGGTGTGGTTAGTATTCGTTTTACTAATGAAGAGTATCTGGATCAGGCTAAGTCTCTGCTGAGAAAAGAGTTCTCTGACTTTGTTCAAACTGAACGCACCGAAGGCGAAGAGCTGTTTCTGGATCTGACGCTTTCAGAGCAGGCTGCCCGTGACATCGAAGATTATGCAGTTAAACAGAACTTAACGACGTTGCGCAACCGTGTGAACGAGCTGGGTGTTTCTGAGCCACTGGTTCAGCGTCAGGGCCGTAACCGTATCGTGATTGAGCTGCCGGGTGTACAGGATACAGCCGCAGCGAAACGTATTCTGGGTGCCACCGCGAATCTGGAGTTCCGTCTGGAAGCGACTTCTGATGCCGGTACGCTGGATACGGAAGAGTATCCGTTCCGGGATAGTGAAAACCGCCGGGCAACTCTTGAGCGTGACATTATTATTACCGGTAACAGTGTTTCCAACGCACAGTCTGCTTTTGATGAGAACGGCCGCCCACAGGTAAATATCGATCTGGACACTCAGGGCGGTAAGTTGATGAACCGTGCAACCCGCAACAATATCCGTCGTCGTATGGCGGTACTGTTTGTGGAGCACAAGGTGAAAACACACATTGCTGAAGTTGAAGGCGAGAAAGTTGAGAAACGTGTGCCTTACGTTGAAAAGCACATTATTTCACTGGCAACGATTCAGAGTGCGCTGGGTAACAGTTTCCGTATCACGGGTCTGGATTCCCCGAGTGAATCCTCCGAGCTGGCGCTGCTGCTGCGTGCCGGGTCTCTGGCCGCGCCTATCTACTTTGTAGAGGAGCGCACCATCGGTCCCAGCCTGGGTAAAGAGAACATCGAATTGGGTGTAACCTCCGTTCAGATCGGTATGGCTCTGGTTGTGATCTTTATGCTGGCGTTCTATCGCGTCTTTGGTCTGATCGCCAATATTGCTTTGACCGTGAACCTGATTCTGTTGGCTGCTCTGATGTCGATGATGTCAGCGACTCTGACCTTGCCGGGCATTGCGGGGATCGTGCTGACGTTAGGTATGGCCGTGGATGCGAACGTGCTGATTTTCTCCCGTATTAAGGAAGAGATGCAGAACGGAGCGTCGCCTCAGATGGCCATTCATGCTGGTTTCGAACGGGCATTTGTCACCATCTTTGATGCTAACCTGACGACCTTGCTGGTTGCTGTCATTTTGTTTGCAGTCGGAACGGGTCCGGTTAAAGGTTTTGCGGTGACCTTGTCGCTGGGTATTCTGACCTCAATGTTTACCGCCATTATGGTGACGCGAGCGCAAGTTAATCTGGTTTATGGTGGCCGTCAGCTGAAAAAGCTGTCGATCTGAGCGTCTTTAGCTGTATAGGTGTTTGCTTTTACAGTATTTAAAAGTCTCTGATCATATCGGGTGGTGGGGTCGCCACCCGATAAAGCGGGAAAACCCGATAAAGTGGGAAAAAATATATGTCACGGATCAATCGCTCCATCGATTTTATGGGCAAGCGTAAAATCGCTGGATATATCTCCATCGCACTGGTGATTCTGTCGCTGGTATCTCTGGCAGTAAACCAACTGAAGCTGGGGCTGGATTTTACCGGCGGGACCCTGGTCGAGGTTAGCTTTCAACAGCCGCCTGTACTGAACGATCTGAGAAATGAGCTGCAAGATGCTGGTTTTGAAGATGTTACCGTACAAAACTTTGGCAGTGATCTGGATGTTCTGGTTCGTCTGGCTCAGGGGTTTTCACCTACCGTTGGTGACGATGTTCTGGCCGCTATTCGCAGTAACGAAACCTACAATGTTGAACTGAAACGAGCCGAGTTCGTTGGTGCTCAGGTGGGTGAGGAGTTACGCGATCAGGGTGGCCTGGGGATGCTGTTGGCGCTGGGTCTGGTGATGGTTTATGTTGCCTTCCGGTTCCAGCTGAAGTTCTCTGTCGCTTCTGTTGCTGCGCTGGCACACGATGTCATCATCATGCTGGGCCTGTTCTCTATATTGCAGTTGGATTTTGATTTGACGGTGCTGGCCGCTGTCCTGGCGGTAATCGGTTACTCGCTGAATGATACCATCGTGGTTTCGGACCGTATCCGTGAGAACTTTCGCCGTTTACGCACAGGTACATCGGAGGATATCGTTAATGTTTCGCTCAATCAGACCTTGGGCAGAACCCTGATTACCTCCTTAACCACATTGCTTGTTCTTGTCGCGCTCTTCTATTTTGGTGGTGAGCTGATTCATAACTTTGCTATTGCGCTGTTGGTTGGTGTTTTTGTGGGTACTTATTCCTCGATCTATGTTGCTGCCAATGTACTCTTGGCCCTGAACATTGATCGTGAAGATCTGATGATGCCAGAGAAAGAAGGTGAGCTTGAGGATGACCGTCCTTAGGTTGGGTGTCTGATTATCTGGCTTTGAAAACCGGCTCTTTTTGTAAGAGTCGGTTTTTTTATACCTGATGGAATAGGTTTGCATTTTTTTCGGACAATAAAAAACGCCCCAGCCTTTTGGGCTGGGGCGTCGGCTTTCGTAGAGAAGGAAAGCTAAACCGTCAGGTCAGATTTTACAGGTGGGACTTTGCGATCTGAAGTATGACCTTGTACATCTTAGGATTCGCTAAGATGAGGTTACCATCCTGAGGTAAGTTAGGGCTGCCGTCAATGGCACCAATGAGTGATCCGGCTTCTTTGGCAAATACTGCTGCAATACGCATTTCGTGCTCTTTAGCACCAAAGGCTACGCAGGCATCGGTATGACCACTGACGGTGCTGAGCATATCCAGTAAGATGCAGCCGCTGCTGTGGAAGCTTTCTGCAACCTGACCCAGTTGCTGAGTCATACCCATGTAGATCGGGAAGTTACGGCCACGGTTGTTCAGATCCGGCAGTGGCAGGGCGTATTTGCCCGCTTCGATTGAGCGTTGGTTGCTGGCGCGCATACGTCGGCCATTCAGCTGAGCTCCACGACCACGGGATGCATAGAACTCATCACCCGTGAACGGGTTGATCACAATAACGTGCTCGATTTTTTCTTTGATTTCAATACTGATAGAGACCGCGCTCTGAGGAATAGAGCGGGCTAGGTTGTTCCATCCGTGGGTCGGCTGCACATGCCAAAGAACGTCTTTGCCTTCCCCTTCACCAGAAATCAGGCGCTCGTACTGGCCTTTAAAGCTATGCTCAGGGTGAGCACGACGCAGTTGATTGATGATATAACCCTCGGCAGAGCGAGCGGTGTCATCGAGAAGTTGTTCGACTTTGTTGTCTTCACGAGCAAATTCGAGACGCTCGTTGATACGCTGAAAATTTTGCACAGCACTACGCGCAGTGCGCAGCGCCAATTGAACCATTGGATGCATGCGATTACCGTCAGATGAAACATTGTTAAAGAACGAAGGCGCGCATCATACCAGAAAAAAAGTGGAAATCGAGGGCTGATTTGAAGGGTTGGGCTGATTAGGCCGCCCTTGGTAACAGCTCCTGAGGCTGCCCCGCAATATGTTTTCAGTCTTTAACAGATGTTAAAGTGGCGCTAGTTTATTGAGTTTTCAGAAGAAAATCCTGATGTTAGGTGAAGCGCCATGCTTACCCTAATAGAGCGATGATTGTGAAACCCCTTGGGTTTCTGGAACAAATTTTTTACGGTTTTATCTGAAGCGATTTGAATTCAGGTGACAGCAATTAACAGGGGTAACTCAAGCCATGCTGGCTAATACAAGTGAAATGGCAGCCAGTGTTGCCGGGCTTCTAAATAATGTTCGCATTGTTCTGGTGAATACCACGCACACCGGAAATATCGGGGCGGCAGCCCGTGCAATGAAAAATATGGGGCTATCCCGGATGACGCTAGTGGCTCCCCGGCAGCAGCCGGATGCGGAAGCCTATGCCCGTAGTTCTCGGGCAGATGAGATTCTGGATCAGGCGGAGGTTGTGCCGGATTTAGAAACAGCGATCGCAGATTGCCAACTGGTTATCGGAACCAGTGCCCGTCAGCGAAATCTTTGCTGGCCATTGATCACGCCGCGGCAGATGGCAGATGAAGTTGCTCAGGCTTGTCTGGCTCAGTCGGATGCGCAGGTCGCTCTGGTATTTGGTCGTGAAGATCGTGGTCTGACTAATGAAGAGCTGGCTCAGTGTCACTTCCATGTCAATATTCCCACCGATGAGAACTTCAGCTCGTTGAATGTTGCTTCAGCCGTTCAGGTGCTGGTTTATGAGTTAAGGGTTAAGTGGTTGGAGCTGCAGGATGCCACTTTGCCGGACTGGCAGGATGAATGGGATGTGGACTGGGCGGATGGCGCTGGTGTTGAGCGCTTTTATCATCACCTTGAACAGGTACTGACAGATCTGGATTTTTACGATCCCGAAAACCCGCGCAACCTGATGCAGCGTTTGCGCCGCCTTTATCAGCGTGCCCGTCTGGACCAGACCGAGCTGAATATTCTGCGAGGTATCCTGACTGCAACAGAGAAAGCTGCAGGTCTGAAAAGTAAGCGCTGAATTGTAAAGCTTTGAGCTCTTCTTGTTGGTACATGAGTCGCATCCAGAGATTTGCCTTTGGGGCGAGTGACATCTCGTGTGCCCCTGGGGTTGAGTTTCGTTGGCTCAATACTTGACCAAAACAGTAGGTGTTATCATAATGCCTGATCATTGAAGGTAAACTAAAGTCCTTATTGCCTGGCCTGCATTAATAGGCTTCCTGCATACAGACATAGTGTGTGGCTATCATGTATGGCTATTGTGTCCGTTTTGCTCTGGTGACCGGGCTTTATCAGAATTATTGGGGATAACACGATGCGGCTGACGACCAAAGGGCGTTATGCAGTAACAGCGATGCTGGATCTGGCGCTACATGCTACTGAGGGGCCGGTAAGTCTGGCAGATATTTCAAAGCGACAGGAAATTTCTCTTTCCTATCTTGAGCAGCTTTTTGCCAAGCTGCGTCGCAATGAGTTGGTTAGCAGCGTGCGTGGCCCTGGCGGTGGTTATCAGCTGAGTCGTGAAAGCGACGCTATTTTTGTTGCCCAGGTTATTGATGCGGTCAATGAGTCGGTAGATGCGACCCGATGCCAGGGGCAAGGCGATTGTAAGGATGGCCGTGAATGCCTGACGCACCATCTTTGGTGTCAGTTGAGTGATCAGATTCATGACTTTCTGAATGGCATCAGTCTCGGTGAGTTGGTACGTCAGCATGAAGCCTCGGCCAGAGAGGCTTGCGGCCTTAAAGGTGAAGGGGATACGAATAAGATTCAGGTCGCCTTGATGTAGCCCGCACGCTGGCCCGCTTCTGATAAGCCAGGCTTCGGTCTGGCTTTGTCGTCTGGGAGCTTTATAATGCCCTCGTTTGGCAGTCTGGTCTGGTTCGGGGCCTGCTGATTCACCTTGCTGAACGGTAAAAATGACGAACATTGCGACTAATCCGCCACTGCTGCCGTGGCCTGATCCGGTATCAAAACAATGCAAACCCTCTACATGGATTACGCTGCAACCACTCCTGTCGATCCCGCGGTTGCAGAAAAAATGATGCAGTATCTGACGGCCGATGGTTGTTTTGCCAATCCGGCATCCCGCGCGCATATGCTGGGCTGGTTTGCGGAACAGGCGGTGGAAGAGTCCCGTTTGGCGATTGCTAAATCTGTGGGCTGCGATCTTCGTGAGGTGGTCTGGACTTCGGGTGCTACTGAATCGAATAATCTGGCCTTAAAGGGCGTTGCAGAAAGTCGTAAGTCGCAGGGGCGACATATCATCACCTCGGCGATTGAACATAAAGCGGTGCTGGATACCTGTGGCTGGCTGGAAACTCAGGGGTTTGACGTTACCTATTTAAAGCCGGACAGCAAGGGTGTTATCTCCGTTACGCAGGTTGACGAAGCGCTGCGGGAAGATACGATTCTGGCCTCTTTTATGTGGGTGAATAATGAGCTGGGCAGCATTAATCCGGTACTTGAGATCGGTGCGCTACTGCGAGAGAAAGGTGTCGTTTTTCACGTAGATGCGGCTCAGGCTGGTGGTAAGATTGCGATGGATCTGGCGAATATGCCGATCGATCTGGTTTCCTTTAGCGCGCACAAGATCTATGGGCCCAAAGGGATGGGGGCGCTTTATGTGCGCCGTGATCCTGAACTGAAAGTGGCTGCGCAGATGCATGGCGGTGGCCATGAGCGTGGTATGCGTTCTGGCACGTTACCGACTCATCAGATTGTCGGCATGGCTGAGGCGATGACAATTGCTGTAGAGCGTTTGGAGCAGGATTATGACCACCTGGCAGCGTTACGCCAAAAGTTTTGGCAGGGAATTTCTGTTCTGGATGGTGTCTCAGTTAATGGTGATTCTGAAGCGGGCTATCCCGGTATTCTGAATGTCTGCTTTACCGGTGTGGATGGTGAATCCCTGCTCATGGCGCTGAAAGATGTAGCCGTTTCCACAGGTTCAGCCTGTAACTCCGCCAGTGTTGATCCATCCTATGTGTTAAGTGGTATTGGTTTGCCACGGGATAAGGCGCTGAGTTCTCTGCGTTTCAGCTGGGGGCGTTTCAGTACCGCAGAAGAGGTGGATCAGGCGATTGCCAGTGTCACCCGTGCGGTAACAGCGCTGAGAGGCTAGCAGAGCATCACCGTTAAAGAGCATCACCGTTAAAGAGTTATTGGTATCAGGCTTTACGGCCTGATGCCCTGTAAGTCGCCGCTGAAGCAATAGCAGGCGAAAACGAATTGAACCATCAAACGATCTGGCTCATTTGAAGTTGAGCCGGTTAAGGAGTCCGTTATGGCAGTTACAATTACAGAATCAGCAGCGGGCCATATTCGTAAGTGTCTGGCTGATCGTGGTAAAGGCGAAGGTCTGCGTGTTAAGGTGAAACCGAGTGGCTGTTCCGGTTTTTCTTATGTGCTCGACTTTGCTGACGAAGTTGCACCGGAAGATCACGTATTTGAACAGCATGACGTTAAAGTGATCATTGATGCCGATGCGCTGGATGTTCTTGATGGCAGTGAAGTGGATTATGTCACTCAGGGCCTGAATAGCTTTTTCCGCTTTAACAACCCGAATGTTAAAGATGAATGCGGCTGCGGCGAGAGCTTCAGCGTTTGATTATCTGAACGCAGCCCTGTTTGATTAACAGTGATTTTTGCGTTGGTGATTTTTTACGTTTTTTTGCCATAAAGTCGCGGCTTGACATACTAATTTGCAGACAATCTGCGTATACTTCGCGGGTTTTTATGGCTGAACATGGAAAACGTCTTACGCTTTGATGTTCGCACTTTTCACTGTTCGTACTTTCACAGAACATACGTTGGAGAAATATCCGATGGCGGTTGAACGCACTCTTTCTATTATCAAGCCTGATGCAGTAGCTAAAAATGTTGTTGGTCAGATCATTGCTCGTTTTGAAAACGCTGGCCTGCAGGTTGTTGCTGCAAAAATGATCCACCTGTCTCAAGAGCAGGCTGAAGGTTTTTACGCAGAGCACAAAGAGCGTCCTTTCTTTGGTGATCTGGTTGCGTTCATGACTTCCGGCCCTGTTGTTGTACAGGTTCTGGAAGGCGAAAATGCAATTCTGGCTAACCGTGACCTGATGGGTGCCACTAACCCACAGGAAGCTGCTGAAGGCACTATCCGTCGTGACTTCGCTGAGTCTATCGACGCGAACGCTGTTCACGGTTCTGATTCTGCAGCTTCTGCAGAGCGCGAAGTAGCTTACTTCTTCAACGCTGACGAGATCTGCCCACGCGGTTAATTTCTGATGCGGGACTGGATGGCTCTGCTCAGGCAGGCCGGTTCAGGCCAAACACAAGCAGCCACCTAGTGTGGCTGTTTGTGGTTTTGTATTCGATGTTTTAGTGCATTGTTTACAAAGGAATTTTAACTTCTTTCAGGTTGTTCTCCGGTGTTTTTGCACCCGCCTCTGATACGGCTTAGCAGAAATATCCGTCAAATAACCATCCTCACTTTTTACCGGTATAGCGATATGAGCGAGCAGACAAAAACCAATCTACTGGGTTTAACAACACCTCAGATGGAGGCTTTTTTCGATTCTATCGGTGAGAAGCGATTCCGTACTGCTCAGGTGATGAAGTGGATTCACCATTACGGTGTGGATAATTTTGATGAGATGACCAATCTCAGCAAAGTGCTGCGGGCCAAGCTGAAAGAAGTTGCTGAAGTACGGGGACCTGAGATTGTGTATCAGGATTTCTCCGATGATGGCACCCGTAAGTGGGTGTTAAAAGTTGATGGCGGCAGCTGCATTGAAACCGTACTCATTCCGATGGATGAGAAGCGTCGTACGCTGTGTGTATCTTCTCAGGTAGGTTGCTCTCTGGACTGCAGTTTTTGCTCGACCGGTAAACAGGGTTTTCAGCGTAACCTGACCCCGGCTGAGATCATCGGTCAGGTTTGGGTAGCGCAGCGTTCTTTTGGTCCCCGAACTGACAGCACCAATCGCCCTGTCACCAACGTGGTGATGATGGGCATGGGCGAACCTCTGATGAACTTTGAGCCGGTCATGTCTTCTATGCGTCTGATGCTGGATGATATGGGTTATGGCTTGTCCAAGCGACGTGTCACGCTGAGTACCTCAGGTGTCGTGCCGCAGCTGGAAAAAATGATTGGTCAGATCGACGTGGCTCTGGCGATCTCTCTGCACGCTCCGAACGATGAGCTGCGCAATGAGCTGGTACCGATTAACCAGAAATATCCGATTCATCAGCTGCTGGATACCTGTCAGCGTTATCTGGATACCTTGGGTGATAACCGTTCCATTACGATTGAATATACCCTGATTGCCGGAGTCAATGACCAGCCGCAGCATGCTGTTCAGTTGGCGAAAGTACTGCGTAGGCTGGACTGTAAGATCAACCTGATTCCGTTTAATCCGTTCCCGAATAACGATTACAAACGTCCAAGCAGAAACGCTATTATGCGTTTTCGGGATTCTCTGATCAATACGGGGTACGTCGTAACGGTGCGAAGTACTCGGGGTGACGATATCGACGCGGCCTGTGGTCAGCTGGTGGGTCAGGTGATGGACCGTACCCGCCGTAGTGCTAAATATGCAGAGGATCAGCTGATACAGTCGGTCGAGGTCGTTGACGCTGCACGTAACCGTGACGCAAGCTAATAGATCTCAATGCTGTCTTCGGTAAGATGGTTTCCGAATACGATGCTAACGACAGTCAACTAAGGATGTTTATGGCACTTATGCCCGACCTGATCCGGAAAAAAGTGCGTAAGTTCGCTCACCTCCTGATGGTCTTGTTTACTCTTGTCTTAATGGGCTGCGCTGCTCAACCGGAGCAGCGGCTGCAGAGTGAACCGGCCATTGAAAAAAGTGTCAACTCCTACACTCAGCTCGGCTTTGCTTATCTGGAGCGAAACAATACAGATCGGGCTAAGCGCGCCTTTGTAAAGGCTCTTTCGCTGGATGATGAGGCCCCTGATGCACTGCATGGCATGGCATTGATCTACCAGCAGGAAGGTGAGAAAAAGCTGGCTGAATCTTATTTCAAAGACGCACTGAGTGAAGGCGGCCAGTTCTCTGTAGCCCGAAATAACTATGCTGCATTTCTGTACGACCTTCAGCGCTATCCGGAAGCCTGTCAGCAACTGGAGATCACAGTGAGTGATACGCTTTATGTTAATCGTCAGGTCGCTTTTGAGAATCTGGGGCTGTGTCAGTTGCAGCTTAATCAGGTCGTCAAAGCTGAATCGTCGTTCAAAAGAGCGCTGCAATTAGATCGTAACTCAGAGCGAGCCCTGTTAGAGTTAGCCTCTCTGAGTTATTTGCAGAATCGACCTTTGGATGCATGGGGTTACCTACAGCAACATTTGAAAGTTGCCAAAGCCTCCGAGCGGGGTTTAATGTTAGGCATCCGGCTGGCCGAGCAGCTGGGTAAAAACGCAGAGCGAAGCCGATATTTATCTGAACTGTCCCGGCTGAAGCAGGCGAAATAGAACAAATCCACGACATAATAAAACGACGCAAACGAAAGAACCGAGACGCAAGGAATTTATCCGATCATGACCGATACTCTAGCCACTCAGGATGATGCCCAGTCCGATGATGCTCAGCTTCAAGTACAAGTGCCAGGTGAGCAGCTTAGGAAAGCTCGTGAACTCATGGGACTCAGCACTCAAGATGTGTCTGATAAGCTGAATTTGAAGCACTCTTTTGTACAAATGATTGAAGAAGATAACTATGCATCTTTGCCGGGTTCGACTTTTATAAGAGGCTATTTACGCGCTTATGCTAAGTTGGTTGGCATCGAATCAGAGTCTTTGGTCGATAGTTATAACGCTAATTTTAACGAAGAGCCCAAACCTGAAGAGCGCTATAAGCCGATTGAAACCATTAAACCTCAGCGCAGCTTTTCTGACCCTTTGATCAAGTATACAACCTTAGCGGTCACCGCTTCACTCATTGCGCTTTCTATCATGTGGTGGCAAAGCAGAAACGGTGCGGAAACAATCGACTTGGCTCAGAGTGATACGGTTACAGTCGAGACTTCCGAAGGTGAAACGGTTATAGCTCCGATGGACCTTTCTGACGCGGAAGAAAACTTAGTTTTGGATCCTGAAACGATCGTTGAAGAAAGTGTTGATGGGTCCGTTTCAGACAGCACTGATCCGTCCCAGGATAATACGGATGTAGAGTTAGCTGAGGATAACCCTGTTGAAGCGGTTTCGGTTACTTCTGATGAGCCTAAACCCGAAGAGGTAGAGCAATCAGCAATGGTGTTGGAGCGTTTCACTATTGTTTATACCGATGAGTGTTGGGTAGAAGTTACCGATGGCCGGGGTATAAAAATTGTGTCTAATCTCAAAAAGAAAGGAGAAGAGTCTATCGTTGAAGGCCTTCCTCCTTTTAAGTTAATGATTGGTAATGCTGATGCTGCTCGGGTGAACTATCAGGGTGCCGAAGTGGATCTTAGCTCTTATTCGAATGAAAATAATATTGCGCGCTTCACTTTGGGTGAGTAATAAACTGGATGGTGAAGTCGGGTGTCATTCGATTAAAATAGGGGCTTTCAATGCCCCTTTTTCTGGTCGGGCTCTGGTCAATTTATTGGCCGGAGCTTTGCTGTTTTAGGACCAGGGCAGAATTTTCAGGATATTCAGGCATGTCGAAAGCTCGCGGTAGTGCGGCTGTTATGAAACACCGGCATGCTGTTTAAAGTAGTGTTAAGAGTTACGGTCAGAAGCTTTTATTAATGATGGCTTTTGAGAGAGTTGGTTTTTGACAATATAGTGCGACCGTTTGCAAAGAGAGAGACAATTCCGTGCATTTTGAATCCCCGATCAAGCGCCGTAAGTCCCGTCAGATTATGGTAGGTAATGTGCCGGTAGGTGGTGACGCACCTATCTCGGTGCAGAGTATGACCAACACTGAAACCTGTGATGTTGACGCGACCATAGGACAGATACGTCGCTTGGAAGAGGCTGGTGCGGATATTGTGCGTGTCTCTGTACCTTCTATGGAAGCTGCTGAAGCCTTCGGTAAGATCCGCAAGCAGGTGAATCTGCCTTTGGTCGCGGATATTCACTTTGATTACCGTATCGCGCTGAAAGTGGCGGATCTGGGTGTGGATTGTTTACGCATCAATCCGGGCAACATTGGCAGTGATGATCGGGTACGTCAGGTGGTGGATGCCGCACGACATCACGGCATTCCAATCCGAATTGGTGTGAATGCCGGTTCTCTTGAGAAGGAACTGCAGAAGAAGTATGGCGAGCCAACACCGGATGCCCTGGTGGAATCTGCCATGCGTCATATCGATATTCTGGATCGGTTGGATTTTCAGGATTTCAAGCTCAGCCTGAAAGCGTCAGATGTCTTTATGACGGTGGCTGCATATCGTAAAATTGCCAGCCAGATCGAACAGCCGCTGCATCTGGGCATTACCGAGGCGGGTGGCCTGCGTTCAGGCACCGTTAAATCATCGGTGGGCCTGGGCATGCTGCTGATGGACGGTATTGGCGATACCGTGCGTGTCTCACTGGCCGCCGACCCGGTGGAAGAGATTAAAGTTGGCTTTGATATTCTGAAAAGCCTGAAGCTGCGCAGTAACGGTATTAACTTTATCGCCTGCCCAAGTTGCTCCCGTCAGAACTTTGATGTGATTGGCGTGATGAACGAGCTGGAAACCCGTCTGGAAGATATTCGTACGCCTCTGGACGTAGCTGTGATCGGTTGTGTCGTTAACGGACCCGGTGAAGCAAAAGAGGTTTCTCTGGGGTTAACCGGGGGTTCTCCGAATTTGGTGTATATCGACGGCAAGCCAGCTCAGAAACTGGGTAACGAGAATCTGGCTGCAGAGCTTGAGCAGATGATCCGTGAACGTGCCCGTCTGAAAGAAGAAGCGGATGCCCAGCTGATCGCCAAAAACTGATTTCCGTTTTTGGTCATGAAACGAGCAGTGAGATCACTGCTCGTTTTTTATGATCCGCCTGATGTGTAATCACGGTGGATCCTCCGCTGCTATCGCGGAAATAAGATAAGATTTTCGCCAGTGTTCCGGTTATCAACATTGGCCACACGATTAAAGACAGTATTTAGGAAACGATTTTGGCTAAGAAAATTCAGGCTATCCGCGGGATGAACGACATCCTGCCGGAACAAAGTGCTATCTGGCAGTATCTGGAAAATACCGTTGCGGATCTTCTGAAGCGTTACAGCTATCAGGAGATCCGTATGCCGATTGTTGAGCAGACGGCACTTTTCAAGCGCTCTATCGGTGAAGTCACTGATATCGTTGAAAAAGAGATGTACACCTTTGATGACCGTAATGGCGACAGCCTGACTCTGCGTCCGGAAGGTACTGCGGGTTGTGTTCGTGCCGCAGAAGAACATGGTCTGCTGTATAACCAGATCCAGCGTCTTTGGTATAAAGGCCCGATGTTCCGCCATGAGCGTCCTCAGAAAGGTCGCTACCGCCAGTTCCACCAGATCGGTGTGGAAACCTTTGGCATGGCCGGTCCTGATATCGATGCGGAACTGATTATCCTCAGCGCCCGTCTCTGGAAAGAGCTGGGTCTGTATGACTCTGTAACTCTGGAGCTGAACTCTCTGGGTTCATCTGAAGCCCGTGCGGAGTACCGCACTGCACTGGTTGAGTTTCTGTCCGCCCGTAAAGATGAGCTGGATGAAGACAGTCAGCGTCGTCTGGAAAGCAACCCGATGCGTATTCTGGACAGCAAAGACCCGAATACTCAGGCACTGCTGGATGGCGCTCCTGTCTTTGAAGATTACATCGATCAGGAATCCAAAGAGCACTTCGAGCAGCTGTGCAGCATGCTGGATGCTGCTGGTATCGAGTACAAACTGAACCCGCGTCTGGTTCGTGGTCTGGATTACTACTGCAAAACCGTATTTGAATGGACCACAACGGAACTGGGCTCTCAGGGTACTGTCTGTGCAGGTGGTCGTTACGATGGTCTGGTTGAGCAGCTGGGTGGTCGTGCAACGCCAGCGGTTGGTTTTGCTATGGGTATTGAGCGTCTGATTCTGATGCTGCAGACCCTGAACGCGATTCCTGATCATGTCAGCAACCAGCCGCAGATCTTTATCGCTGCGGTGGGCGAAGGCATGGCAACTCATGGTCTTCTGCTGGGCGAGATGCTGCGTGAGAAAACCGGTTACCGTACTCAGATGCATTGCGGTGGCGGCAGCTTTAAAAGTCAGATCAAAAAAGCCGATAAGAGCGGTGCAGCGATTGCACTGATTCTGGGTGAGAACGAAGTCGCCAACGGCGAAGTTGCCGTTAAATTCCTGCGTGAAGCGCGAGACCAGGAGACAGTGAACATTTCCGGTCTGATCGAATTTCTGCAGGACTTCGGGCTGTAAGCAGCCTCTTTCAATACAATCGATTGGGCCTCAGCCGGAAAACTCAGGCCCATTACAGGATGACATTGTCACAGGAGATATCCGGTGTCTGATTTACGTACCGAAGAAGAACAGATTGAACTGATGAAAAAATGGTGGGCGGACAATGGTAAGTCTCTCATCGTAGGCCTGGTTCTGGCGGTTGCTGCTATTGTTGGCTGGAAATGGTGGCAGGCGGATCAGCAGGCAAAAGCAGAAGCGGCTTCTTCTGCTTATGAGCAGCTGATCGATGTGATGAATAAACCTGAGCTGACCGAAGAAGAGCGTGCAACCGCTCAGCATTTAGCGGTAACCCTGCAGTCCGAGCATGAAGGCTCTCTGTATGCGGACTACGCCGCATTGTTTGAAGCAAAACTGTTGGTTGATGACGATCAGTTTGATGCTGCCGCTGCGGTCCTGAAGAAGCTGAACAGCCAGACTAAAAACGCGATTATTAAAGAAGTATCAGGAGTGCGTCAGGCACAGATCCTCTGGCAACAGGGTAGCAACCAACAGGCATTGGATCTGTTGAACGCGCTGAAAACCGATGCTTACAAAGGTAATGCAGACGAGCTGAAAGGCGACATTCTGGCTGAGATGGGTGACAAAGACGCCGCCCGTACCGCTTATGAAAGTGCGAAAGCAGCTTTTACTGCGGCAGGAGTAGCCCGTCCGGTGATCGATATGAAACTGGCAGATCTGGGAGCCTGATATGTTGCGCTGGCTGACCCCTGTTCTGGCTCTATTGCTGACAGCTTGTGGCAGCCTGCCAGAGCCTCAGTATCCACCAAAAGACCTAACCCGTTTTGACGAAAAAGTGGAGCTGGATATAGTCTGGCAGGACTTTGCAGCCAAAGGGCCGGGGGAGCTGGGTTATCTGCTGCCTCCTGTGGTTGCCGAGGGAAAAATCTACGGTATTGATCGTGATGGCAACCTTACAGCCTGGAACGCAGAAAAAGGTGAGTTCCTGTGGGAAGCGAACCTCGACAGCCGAGCCAGCTCTGGCCTTAGCTATAATCAGGGCCAGCTTTTTCTGGGCACACAAAATGGTGAGGTGGTCGCCTTATCGGCTTCCGGTGGGCAGGTTCTTTGGCGGACGCGCCTGAGTACTCAGATTCTGACGCCGCCGCAGATCAATACCACCAGCCATCAGGTGGTGGTGCAGACTGCTGATGGTAGGGTATCAGCTCTTGATGAGCGTACTGGCCGTATTCTATGGAGTTATGAAAGTGCAGAACCTCTGCTGACATTGCATGGCACAGCAGCGCCTCTGGTTGTGCCATCAGCAACCTTTGCTGGTTTTGCCAATGGCCGGGTTGTGGCACTGGATAACCGTAATGGTCAGCTGGCCTGGGATGTGCGCGTTGCCGTACCATCCGGTCGAACCGATATTGAACGTCTTGCGGATGTAGACGGTCAGCCGTTACTAACCAGCAAAGGTATGTTGGTGGTGACCAGTTATCAGGGGCGACTGATTGCTCTGGACCCTTCCAGTGGCCGGGGAATCTGGGAGCGAAAAGATTCAAGCTTTTATCCGGCTGTAGAAGGCTTTGGCAATATTCTCTACGTGGATGAAGGCAGTAATATTGTCGCGCTGGATGCGCGTTCCGGTGGTGTGCTCTGGAATCAGGATGCTTTGAGTGGCCGCCGACTGACGGCTCCGGTGATCTGGGGCGATACTTTGGCTGTGGGAGATTACGAAGGTTATATCCATCTGATTTCCCTGGCCGATGGCCACGTGGTGGGCCGCATCCAGGCGGATGCCAGCGGAATTGAACAGCCGCTGATCATCACGGAGAAGACTCTATACGCTGTAGCCGTAAATGGCCGTCTGATGGCGATCCGTCGTCAGTAAGATTAAGCCAATATCAGACAGACTGTAGCGTGACACTTTTTGTGTGTGCCTGATGCACGCACCTGTTGAAGAACTGAAGATACCTGAATGAATCCTGTTATTGCCCTGGTGGGCCGCCCTAATGTGGGCAAATCAACACTGTTTAACCGCCTGACCCGCAGTCGTGATGCACTGGTTGCCGACTTTGCCGGTCTGACCCGTGACCGTAAATATGGCGAGGGTAAAGTGGGCGGCAAGCCTTATATCGTGATTGATACAGGCGGTATCAGTGGCGATGAGAACGGTATCGACTCTGCAATGGCGGGACAGTCTCTGCTGGCGATTGAAGAAGCCGACATTGTTCTGTTTATGGTGGATGGACGCGCAGGCCTAACCGCTGCGGACCAGATGATTGCGCAGCACCTGCGTGAGAAAGGTAAAGATGCCTGGCTGATCGTTAACAAGACTGATGGCTCTGATCCGGATGTGGTGGTTGCCGAGTTTTATGCGCTGGGTATGGAGCGTAATCCGATCGCCATTGCTGCGGCTCATGGTCGTAATGTCACCGCCATGATTCAGCACATTCTGGAGCCTTTCCCTGAGCCGGATGAGGAAGAAGATGAGCTGCACGAGCAGCTGAAGCATAAGGGTGTGCGTATCGGGGTTATCGGTCGCCCGAATGTGGGTAAGTCCACACTGGTTAACCGGATTCTGGGTGAAGAGCGTGTCGTGGTTTATGACCAGCCGGGAACGACCCGTGACGCGATTTCGATTCCGTTCGAGCGTGATGGTCAGGAGTACACCCTGATCGATACCGCGGGCATCCGTCGCCGCAAGAATGTGACCGAGATTGCCGAGAAGTTCTCGATCATTAAAACACTGGAGGCGGTACGTGAGTGTAACGTGGCCGTGATGGTGATCGATGCCCGTACCGGTATTGTTGAGCAGGACCTGCACCTGCTGGACTTTGTACTGCAAAGTGGTCGTGCGCTAGTAATCGCCGTGAACAAGTGGGATGGTCTGGATGTTGATGTAAAAGACAAGATCAAAGAGGACGTGGACCGTCGCCTGGGCTTTGTGAATTACGCTGATGTTCACTTTATCTCCGCTCTGCACGGCACGGGTGTGGGACACCTGTACAAGTCCATCAACAACGCCTTCAAGTCAGCGATGAGTCACTGGCAGACCAACCGTTTGACCACGATTCTGGAAGATGTGGTGAAAGAGCATCAGCCACCGATCGTTCGTGGTCGCCGTATCAAGCTGCGTTATGCGCACCAGGGGGGCAAGAATCCGCCAATTATCGTGGTTCACGGTAGTCAGACCGATGCCCTGCCGGAAAGCTATAAACGTTACCTGACGAATACTTTCCGAAAGGTATTGAAGGTAAAAGGAACACCGATTCGTTTCGAATTCCGCACCGGTCACAACCCTTATGACAACAGTGATAAGGATGATCGTCAGAAGGCAAAAGATCGTCAGCTGAATATGACCAAAGAAGCGCGTACCGAGCGTAAGAAACGCCGTTAAGACACTTCTTGCTGCGAAAAGAAAAGCCCTGCAACCTCAGATTGCAGGGCTTTTTTGTGTCCGCTGTCCCGTCCTGAATGACTCAGTCGGTAACTAGTTGATCAATGGCGTTAGTAATACTCACCATTTGGGTCGATCAGGGTGATTTGTTCTTCATCGATCAGGCGCTCAACCAGGCCAAAGAACTCGGTATAAGCCCGTAGAGCTTCCAGCGGTTTGATCGGCTGGTTGTAAAGTACATCACCCTGAATCGCCTGTTTATTGCGCTTGGTAGTATGGGTCATCAGGCGGTTTTCCAGCTTGCTGCCCTTAACGGTTCGCATAATGTCCACTAACTGATCGCGGGACGCGGTATGCATCAGGGTTTGCATACTTTTGCTGTCCATGTGTGTCAGTGTGGTTAGCAGTTTACGCCCCAGATGAATAAAATTGGGTTCGCCCTGTGATTGGGGGGGATTCAGACCCAGTTGTTCATCCAGCTTAGAGATCAGCTCCATGGCATCAGCCAGTTCAAGCTGAACCGAAAAGAAATCTTTGCTGATTTTGTAGCGGTGCTCGCCCAGTGTGAAAACTTCAAAACTCATCGTGTTACTCCTGATTAAACCAGTACCGGGCCAGAGCTCTTTGCGGATTCCGGGGCTTTCTTTTTCTGCAGGCCTTTAACGACTTCTATCACCAGCTGCGCGGTTTTACGGGCATCGGCCGGAGAGATCTGCTCAGGTTTGGCAGGTTTGAGTTTTTCTCGCATAGGAGCCGGAATCAGCTTGTTAAACTTATTCAGCAGGCTGGATTCTGACATCTCTTCACAGATAAACCACAGCTTGGCCAGCTGACGGGGGGGGACCTGCTTGAAGACAGCGAACAGCGCTTTTTCGGGGAACGCATCCAGTTTTTTCAGGAGTTGACGGATAAAGGCGGCATCCGTGCTGGACGCCAGTGCGACCGGTGGCGCGTCAGCATTATCTTTAATATTCATGCGCGGTGGTCGAATTTCACCCTCATCGGCCATACGCTCAATGGTACGAATCAGCCCCTGAATACGTTCGTTTACCTCCCAGAGGGGTTTTAGCGGGAGTTTTTCAGCGTTTTGAGTCAGGCGGTCAATCTCGCGGCGGCCCAATGCTTTTTCAAGCTTGGCTAACAGACTGCCCATCTGTTTGCTCTGGGCCAGGCGATAGAGCAGTGTAAAATCATATTCCCGAAGCAGCAGTGCCAGTTCGTTATCGTTAAATTGTTCCAGATGCGCCAATGCAGGCTGAAGGCTCTGGAACTGGTTGCGAGCTTCTTCCCAGCGGGGTTTGGGATGCAGGGCAAATTGCTCTACCTGAGCCACAAGCGCATCGCGCATCTCCTGACAGGATTGTTCCGGTAGGAGTAGCTGGCTTTCTGCCAACTGAATCTCTAACCGGTGTCCCGACACCGGCTTCACCTTGATCTGCATCTGTTTCTTCCTAACGCTGATTCATTACGCATATTCTGCCATGGAGGTGCTGAACTGTGCAGCAGCTAATCACTTCATTTTAAGTGCATCTTATCACTTCTGCATCACTAATCCGGTGATGTTTTTGTCGTGACGATGTTACCGGGAGTATTGCTTGTTTTTATGCGGATTCAGCCGGCATTACTTCGGGTATTACTGGTAGGTCTCTGGGGGATTCGTTAGAATTAAGCTCCTGTTTTACACACAGAATTTCAACGTGTTTTACCTGCAGTGCTTAACTTACCGTTATGTTGTGGTGTTTGGACTGTTTAATGCACGTTAATTACTATTTGTCAGTTGTGAGCTTCAAGCATCATGTTAGAAATCAATCCTATCAATAACCTCATTAAGGACCTGTCTGAGCGGACAGACGTTCTTAGGGGGTATCTTTGACTACGCTGAAAAGAAAGATCGTCTGGAAGAAGTAAACCGCGAGCTGGAGCAGCCGGAAGTCTGGAATGAGCCAGAGCGGGCTCAGGCTCTGGGTAAAGAGCGCGCAAGCCTCGAGTTAGTGGTTGAGACCATCGACAACCTGGATACCGGCCTTGCGGATGCCCAGGACCTGCTGGAAATGGCGGTTGAAGAAGATGATGAAGGCACTGTTGAAGACGTTCAGACTGAACTGGATGATCTGAAAGCCCAGCTGGAGAAGCTGGAGTTCCGTCGCATGTTCTCCGGTGAGATGGACGAAAGTAACGCCTATCTGGATATTCAGTCCGGTTCCGGTGGCACTGAGGCTCAGGACTGGGCCAATATGATGCTGCGTATGTTCCTGCGCTGGGGTGATGCCCACGGCTTTAAAACCGAACTGATCGAAGTATCCGCCGGTGAAGTGGCCGGTATTAAGAGTGCCACTGTGCGCTTTGAAGGCGAATACGCCTACGGCTGGCTGCGGACTGAAACTGGTGTTCACCGTCTGGTGCGTAAGTCTCCGTTTGATTCCGGCGGTCGTCGTCATACCTCGTTCTCATCGGTGTTTGTCGCTCCTGAAATTGACGACAGTTTTGAAGTGGATATCAATCCGGCGGATCTGCGTATCGATACCTACCGCTCATCCGGTGCCGGTGGTCAGCACGTCAACACCACCGACTCGGCCGTTCGTATTACCCACGAACCAACAAATGTCGTGGTTTCCTGTCAGACTGAACGTTCCCAGCACGCGAACAAAGACCGTGCGATGAAGCAGCTGAAAGCGAAACTGTACGAACTGGAGATGCAGAAACGTAATGCTGAGAAGCAGGCGCTGGAAGATACCAAGTCTGATATCGGCTGGGGCAGTCAGATCCGCTCCTACGTTCTGGATGACTCCCGAATTAAAGACCTTCGCACCGGTGTTGAGAATCGCAATACTCAGGCGGTTCTCGATGGTGATCTGGATCGCTTTATTGAAGCGAGCCTGAAGCAGGGGCTGTAATTAATTACGCCTTTGCAGATAAGCGCGCGAACTCAGTTTCGCGCTGAATAATCCGATTGACCTATGTTTTGGATGATAAAGACCCATGGCTACAGAACAGCAGCAAGACACTCCCTTAGATAGCGCAGCCGCGGCGGCAGAAGAGAACAAGCTGATCGCTGAGCGTCGCGCCAAGCTGGCTGAGCGTCGCGAAAAAGGCAACGCTTTCCCGAACACCTTCCGCCGTGATGCTCTGGCATCAGAACTGCAGGCTGAGCTGGGTGATAAGGATAAGGAAGAGCTGGAAAAGCTGAACCGTAAGGCGTCTGTTGCCGGCCGTATCATGCGTATGCGTGGTCCCTTTATCGTGATCCAGGACATGAGCAGCCAGATTCAGCTGTACGTGGACAAGAAGAACCTGCCGGAAGATGTTCGTGCAGATATCAAGAGCTGGGACTTTGGCGACATCGTTGGCGCATCCGGTCCGGTTCATAAGTCCGGTAAGGGTGACCTGTACGTTTACATCGAAGCGTGTGAGCTGCTGACCAAATCCCTGCGCCCGCTGCCTGATAAATTCCACGGCCTGACTGACCAGGAGATGCGTTACCGTCAACGCTACGTGGATCTGATCATGAATCAGGAATCCCGTAAGGCGTTCGAGATCCGCGCTAAAGTAGTCAGTGGTATCCGTAACTACCTGAGCCAGCGTGGTTACATGGAAGCGGAAACCCCAATGCTGCAGGTGATTCCGGGTGGTGCAACAGCTCGTCCGTTTGTGACGCATCACAACGCACTGGATCGTGATATGTTCCTGCGTATTGCACCTGAGCTTTACCTGAAGCGTCTGGTTGTCGGTGGTTTTGAGAAGGTTTTCGAGATCAACCGTAACTTCCGTAACGAAGGTCTTTCCACCCGTCACAACCCTGAGTTCACTATGCTGGAGTTCTACCAGGCATACGCGGACTACAAAGATCTGATGGATCTGACCGAAGATATGCTGCGCACCATCGCTCAGGATGTGCTGGGTGATACTGTGGTTCAGTATCAGGAAGATACCTATGACTTCGGTAAGCCGTTTGAGCGCATGACCATGATCGAAGCGATCCTGAAGCATGCCCCTCAGATCACTGAAGAAAGCCTGCAGGATCTGGAATCTGCCAAGCAGGTTGCTGAATCCCTGAAGATTGACGTTAAACCGATCTGGGGGCTGGGTAAGCTACACACCGAGATCTTTGAAGAAGTGGCTGAGCACCAACTGATGCAGCCAACTTTCATTACTGAATACCCGGCTGAGGTTTCTCCGCTGGCTCGTCGTAACGATGATAACCCGTTTGTGACCGATCGTTTTGAGTTCTTCATTGGTGGTCGTGAGATCGCGAACGGCTTCTCGGAGCTTAACGATGCAGAAGATCAGGCAGAGCGCTTTGAGCAGCAGGTTGCTGAGAAAGACGCTGGTGATGATGAAGCGATGTACTACGATCAGGACTACATCCGCGCGCTGGAATACGGCCTGCCGCCAACCGCTGGTGAAGGTATCGGTATCGACCGTCTGGTGATGCTGTTTACTAATGCACCGTCGATCCGTGATGTACTTCTGTTCCCGCATATGCGACCAGAAGCGGATTCTAAGTAATCCCTGACCCCGGTATCCTGTTGGTTATCGGGGTTTTATTTATCCCTTTTTTTTCTATCCCTGATCTGTCGGGGAGTTACCGGAAGCACATAGCGTTTCCGGTTTATTTTGTTGAGCCGGCTTATTGTTTCTTAATCAGTAAGCCCGGCTGAATAATTTTTTTCAGGTTCGAAAGAACTCTGTCTGGAGATACACAATGAAAATGCTGAATCGTTCTGCAATGACTGTAAAACTGACTCAGGAGTTTGTTGATTGGATCAACAATCTTGACGAAGGCAGCGAACCTTTGACGCTGGCAGATGTTAACGAAGAAGCAACGGTTTATCTGGTTCCTGAGATTGAAGATGAGGAACAGCTTAATGATATGCTTCAGGAATTCTGGCTTAACATTCTGGAGAATGAGCTGAAATCCTGGGAAGAAGACGAAGCGTCCTGGCCTGAACTGACCGTTGAGCAGTTTGAACAGTTTATCGAGCTGTCTCCTGCGGTAATGGTCTTCGATCTGGACTATGAAAATGGCCTCAAGTCCGCCAGCATTGATGATCTGGAAGAGTCTGACGACTAAAGAATATTGCGCCCGCGCCTGCTAAAAGCGGGTCGCAGACAAGTATATAAAACCACGTGCAGCCACACAATACAGTGAGCTGTTGTGGTGACAGGAAGTGTCAATAATGGGTAGCCGGAGCGTGTAACCATGTCCAGCGGAATTTTGTTAGGGGTGGTTCTGCCTGCTGCCCTTTTTATTATCATGCTCGGAATGGGTATGACTTTACGGCCAGCTGATTTTGGTCGTATTTTCACTTTGCCGCGAGCGGTTCTGGTGGGGTTGACCGGCCAGATGCTGTTTGTGCCTCTCCTGGCGTTTGGAGTTGTGACCCTGTTTCAGCTGCCGCCGGAACTGGCTGTGGGCCTTATGGTGCTTTCTTTTGCACCGGGTGGTGCGACCTCGAATATGATGACCTTCCTCAGCCGTGGTGATGTTGCCCTTTCGATCACATTAACGGCTTTTGCTTCTGTTATCACACCTTTCACCATGCCGCTTCTGACTCAGTTGTCGCTGGATCACTGGATGGGGGCGTCCCAACCGATTGAGCTGCCGATTGCTCAAACCATGCTGCGTCTGTTTGTGATTACCGTTGTACCTGTGTCGATCGGCATGTGGCTACACGGGAAGAAACCGGAACTGAGTCAGAAGCTGGCTAAGGTGGTTAAGCCTCTGTCTATCGGTTTTCTGGCTCTGGTAATTGTTGGTATCGTTGCTAAGCACTGGGTTGATATGCCGGAATTTCTGGCAGCCGTGGGCTGGCCGGTGATTGTATTGAACAGCCTTGCGCTGTGCATGGGCTATCTTTTTGCCCGGGTTAACGGCTTGAGTGCTCCTCAGCAACTGACAATTGGTATTGAGGTTGGTGTGCAGAATGGCGGTACAGCACTTTTGGTGACCGGTGCGATTCTGGGCAGTAGCATTATGTCGGTCCCCCCTGTTATTTACGGTATTCTGATGTGGGGGCCAAGTATGCTGTTTGGCCTTTGGTGGGGTAAAAGAGTCCTGAGTACCTCCCGGACAGTTGCGGAGCAGGGGTAGTTCGTTCGATGACCGCTTTGAAATCTTCATCCTCCCTTGGCCGCTGGCTGGGTTTAGCCGGAGTTGCCGGAGATGAAAATCCGAGAGCCAGGCGCTGGGCACAGTGGCTTGAATGGCCGATGTTGTTTCTTGCGCTCTGGATGCTGATCGCTTGGTATCTCAGTTTATCCGGTGATGTTGACCCTCATTTTCATCATGCGACAGATGTTCTTATCTGGCTGTTCTTTCTGGGTGAAACCCTCCTGTTGGTCTCTCTGGTCGATCAGCGTTGGCGCTATATCCGCACAAACTGGATGAATCTGGTGATTTTGCTCCTGGGGCTGCCGATTTTATGGGGCGACAGCTCTATGGCCAGTATTTTACGGATGCTGCGGGTCGTTCTGATTCTGTCATTACTGATGCCGATGGGGTCGACGGTTCATGCGATTCTTGCTCGGAATAATCTGGGGACAACCCTATTGGTGAGTGCGGTCTTTGTTGGACTAGCCGGTACTCTGATCTCGATTATTGATCCTGCTATCGATACGCCTTGGAACGGCATCTGGTGGGCGCTGGTGACCATTACCACTGTCGGCTATGGTGATTTGGTACCGACCAGTCCTGCAGGCAAGCTGGTTGGCGCGTTTCTGATTCTGATGGGGATTGGCCTGTTCTCGCTGCTGACCGCAAGTTTCTCGGTTTATTTTCTCTCCCGGGAGGAGGAAGAGGTGATTGATAAAGAATCCGAGTTACTGCAGCGTATTGACCGTATGGAATCAAGACTTGGGCGACTGGAAGATAACATCAGCCGAATGCTGGAATTTCAGCGTCAGATTTTGCAGGAACAAAGCCTGCAGGAAGAGTTGACAGAGCACCGGAAACAGCAGGAGGCTCAGCAGCTACAAGCTGATGAGCCTCCTCTTTCGTCTTACAATGCTGATAATAAAGATTAGCTTTGGCCTGAAGGATGACGTCTGTGGTCAGTCGTCATCCAGATCATCAAAGTCGTAGTAATCGTCGATATTGCGCTTTAGCATTTTCTGCTCAAGGCGATCTTCTATCAAGCGACGTTTGTCCAGTGACGATGCCTTTTTGCTCAGTTCCCTTTCTTCGTCATCCGCTGCAATTGCATCATCGGCTTCATCAAAAATATCATCGGTATCATCAAAGGATACGTCTTCACGGCCCATTGATAAGTCTCTCCAGAAAAAGGTTTATTTTCGGTGCTTATATAGACGGAAAATTATTTTTGGTAAAGCAAAAAATAAGGCCGCGGCAAAATAATTGCCGCGGCCTTATCGTAATAAGAAGGGTTAAATGTTGCTAGCTGTCGATAACGTCTGGCAAATAAAGGGTTTATTCGACAATAAATGCATCTTCAATATCTTTTGCCTCGAAGGCTTGAGGCACCTGAAATGCAGAGGCAGGAATGGTCAGTGTTTGTACATCTGTCAGTCGGTATTCGTCCTTGGTACTGGCCGGATACGTGCGCTTAATGGATACCGGTAGCTGGTTTTTGCTGTTCATCACAAACAGAAGTTCAGTCGTATCTCCCGGGTTAAGTTGCTGATGAACGCTACTGGAAAAGTTGTGGAATGATTCCAGAGTATTCATCGCGCTGTCAGGGATGCCGACATCTGATGAATTTGCAACGCAAAGTTTGGCCTGGGTTTCTCCGTTGACCTGAGCTTCAATCATTTTGCAGCTGTAGCCGTTGACTTCCTGTTCGCTGTTCATCGGCTGATATTCGACCAACTGTTTTTTGGGTGCTTCAGTCAGTTGCTGGATCTGCTCCAGAATTTCAGCCATCTGCTCTTTTTCTTCATCGTTGGCGACTTTCATGCCAGCTTCCAGCTCAGCCATGATCGCTTTTCGGGTCACCTCAATTTGCTCAGACAGGCTTTCCAATGTTTCACGATCCAGGATGCTGTAACTGCGCTTGTCACTGTCTACCAGTGTCATATGCTGGCGCTTCACATCAAACAGCATAAAAAACTCGGGGGCCATAGGGTTTTCGAAACGGATGAAGTTTTCACTGACCAGAATCGTACTGCGGTGTTCAGGTGTTTTCTGAGACTGATAGGTGAGACTGATGTCTGCCATGGCCAGAGTACTGATACTGAAGGTTAACACAGCGCCCAGGCGGGTAACGAAAGTAGGAATGTTCATAAAGCCAACTGATCCTTGAAGATAAAAGCGATGTCATGCCGATGTCAGATCCCAGCAACGGTACCGAAAAATGCAGCGTTTTACTTTTATAAACCCTATCCGGAACCGAAAAACGCATAGATACCTGTGTTCTGAAAACTATCTTAGGCAGGTATGAAAACGTCCCGCCTCAAGCTTGGTAGCGGTGTATGTTACTGTAAATAGACAATATACTTAAGCGGCAAATGGCATCCATTGGTAAGTGTATGCTTCTGTTATTATCCATAGGATTATCGGAGGAGTGATCTCTTCCGGTGGCTGTCGCTGAGATACAAGGATTTTACCGTGCAGATAAGTGATACTCACTCTATGGGGCTGATGGCTGTGGCTCTTTCTCTTGGGCTTTTAATTGGCGTAGAGCGGGGCTGGCGAACCCGTGATATGCAGGATGGCTCTCGGATTGCGGGTCTGAGAACCTATGGTCTGATCGCCTTGCTGGGTGCTGTAGGGTCTCTGCTTTCCAGTGAGTTGGGGGGCTATCTCCTGGGGATCTTTTTTCTCGGGCTGACGGGAGCTTTGACAACCTCTTATATTCAGCATCAGAAAAAGCCCGGCAACGATGTGTCTCTGACGTCGCTTATCTCCGCCTTATTAGCGTTCAGTTTTGGTGCGCTGGTGATGCAGGGTTACCCTGTTGAGGCTTCCGCAGCAACGGTGGTTACAACGCTGTTACTCAGCCTGAAGAGTGTTCTGCATCGCTGGCTATGGCTGCTGGAGAAAAAAGAGCTCTGGGCAGCTTTAGAGCTTTTTGATTATTTCTGTTGTGGTGTTGCCGATTCTGCCGAATAAAGCGATGGGGCCGTGGCAGGCGCTAAACCCTTATGAGATCTGGTGGATGGTGGTGCTGATTTCTAGTATCTCCTTTGTTGGCTACTTCGCCATGAAGATCGCCGGTGCCCGCAAAGGTATCATGCTAACGGCACTTTTTGCCGGGTTGGTATCCTCCACAGCGCTTACCCTGCAGTTTTCTCGTATGGCCAGGGAGTCCAGGAAGGCAACCCCTCTTTTAGCGGCTGGTATCCTGTTTGCCTGTGGCACTATGTTTCCTCGTGTTCTGCTGGTTGCAGGTGTTATCAACCCTGACCTGATAATGCTTTTGCTGTCACCTGTTTTAGTCATGATGGTTGTAGTGTATCTGCCTGCTCTGTTTTTACTCTATCGGGGGACGCAGACAGTGCCTAATGATGTTGCTCCACCGTCTCAACCATTGTCACTGGCATCGGCACTTAGTTTTGGTGCTTTGTTAGCGGTTATTTTACTGTTGAGCAGCGCGTTAAAAGAAAGTGTGGGTGATACAGGCATCCTGATTTTGGCGGCAGTATCAGGTATTGCTGATGTTGACCCGATTAACCTGTCTCTTTCTGGTATGAGTCGTGATGGGTTGGCTTTAGAGGTGGCTGTTTTAGGGATTATTATCGCAGCTATTGTGAATTCTGCGCTTAAAGGCGCAATGGCGGGGTTGATTGGTGGTCGTGCGTTGGCGCTGCAGGCAATGGTGCCATTGTGGGTCGCATCTGCGATTGGAGGCATGGTTGCCCTGCTGGCCTGAACTGCTGGCTGCCATACCATCCGGTAGGCGTTCTAATGTCAGGTAGGTAGCGTTCAGCAGAGCTGAATAGCGCCCATAAAAAAACGACAGGATAGAAACCTATCATGCCGTTTTAGGGAACAGAAAGCTCTTAGCAGCAGGTCAGGACGCTGCCATTACCTGTACCGGTAGTTCGCCTTCTTTCAGATCCAGACCCAGCAGGGTACGGATATCTGCCGGATTTTTCAGCAGATCACGCAGCGTATATTCATCCACAACGCCAAGGAAAGCATCGCGTGCTTTCTTCAGCATAGGCTTCATGTCACATGAGCCAGTCAATGGACAGATCAGCTTTTCACAGTCGACAATTTCCAGTGAGGTTTCGAAGTCCCGAACCATTCTGCCAATGGAAATCTCTTCTGCTTCCATATTGATACGCATGCCGCCATACTTACCGCGAACGGTTTGGATATAGCCCAGCTGACCCAGCTTGTGAACAATCTTCATCAGGTGATTGCGCGAGATCTCAAAATGGTGCGCGATATCACTGATCGTTACCAGTTCGTCAGACTGTTGCACGCCCAGAAACATCAGAACCCGGATGGCGTAATCTGTTTGACGGGTAAGTTGCATGATGCACGACCCCCTATAGTTTCTAATTTAAACCCTGTGATATCTTCCTGCCATTCCATGCAGGATTACTCACTCTATGACAGCAATTCTAACACGCTATTGCTGTCTGCATTGTATATCTTTGCAATCAAATGCAGCTTTTTATGTACAACTTGGCGACAAAGTGTGACCCGTTTAACATAATTTCAAGCTAAGACTCTAATTTAATTGGTAAAAGGAGCTTTTGTGAACCTTCGTAACGTACTGCTGCTGGCATTAGCCTCTTCGCTTGCGATGTCCGCCGCACCGGTGGTGATCTTTATTGGCGGCCTGATCGGTGGCGACTTGGCTCCAGATCCCCGACTGGCAACTCTGCCCGTTGCCTTTATGGTTATTGGCACGGCACTAAGTACGATTCCCGCTGCCATGATTATGCAGCGACTGGGACGCAAGCGTGGCTTTATTCTTGGAGCCAGCGGCGGCGTGGTTGCAAACTTGCTGGCTGCATTTGCATTAAGCATCCATTCTTTTGCGCTCTTTGTGACAGCAACGGCACTGGTTGGTTTCCATCTGGCTTTTGTTCAACAGTATCGTTTTGCGGCTGCTGAGAGTGCATCTCCGGAGCAGGCAGGAAAAGCGATCTCTTTTGTTTTGGTTGGCGGAGTACTCGCTGCCTTTATCGGCCCAGAGTTGGCGCAGCTTGCTGCCCATTGGTTTGAACAAAAATTTGTCGGTTCCTTTGTTGTGCTGTCGGGACTGATCGTTCTGGCATTGACACTACTCCTCTTGATTCGTCCGACGAAGAGCCTTAAAGCTGAAGATGATGAGCATCACAAACCCTCTGTTATGGCTTTGTTAGGTCGTCCCGGTTTCTTTATTGCTGTTTTGGGGGGCGTAACCGCTTATGCGGTGATGAGTTTTATCATGACGGCCACACCGATCAGTATGCATGTGATGGATGGTCATTCTCTGGAAGCGACTGCCCGGGTTATTCAGAGTCACGTTGCGGCGATGTATCTGCCATCCCTGCTGACTGGACTGGTTATCGGTGCGTTGGGTGTTACGCGGGTGATGGGCGTCGGAACCCTATTGCTACTCGGGTGCAGCCTGGTTGCACTGAATGGGCATGGTTTGATGCATTACTGGTGGGCATTGGTTCTGTTAGGTATCGGCTGGAACTTTCTTTTTGTGGGTTCGACGACTCTACTGACCCATTATTATGAACACAAAGAGCGTTTTAAGGCGCAGGCGGTGAATGATTTTGCTGTCTTTGGCCTTCAGGCGATGGCGTCACTTTATGCCGGACAGGTGATTCACGGTCTTGGCTGGCAATGGGTAAACCTCTTGCCGATCCCGCTGCTGATCATTATGTTGTTGTCGCTGTTCTGGCTGAGCGCCAGACAGAAAAAAGACGCGGCCCGTTTGGCTTAAAAGTGATCGCTCTTTTGTGCGGCCTGTAACAATGTGTTGCGGTTTTTTACGCTAAGATTAACAAATATCGTTTCTGATGGCGTTTTAGTCCGGGCGATTTGTTCTCTGAGGTGCCGATAAATGATATGTTTAGCCTCAGAATGGACACTCAGGAAAAACAAATTTTTTTTGAGTAGAAACAGCAGAGTAGAAACAGGGGTGGTGCGCAGTCTGAGCGTGCCCGACAAAGAGACAGGAGAGACTGATGTCAGGTCAAAAGTTCCGACTGGTTACCCGCAGTGATTTTGACGGTCTGGTGTGCGCGGTGTTGCTGAAGCACCTGGATATGATTGATGATATTTTGTTTGTGCATCCTAAAGATATGCAGGATGGCAAAATTGAAATTACAGGTTCGGATATCACCACGAACCTGCCTTATGTGAAAGGTTGTCACCTGGCTTTTGACCACCACCTGAGTGAGACTCTGCGTAACGACAGCAGTATTGATAATCATATTATCGATCCTGACGCGCCATCTGCAGCTCGCGTTGTGTATGACTATTACGGTGGTGCAGATAAGTTCCCGGCTTCCTGGAACGACATGATGGAAGCGGTAGACAAAGGTGACTCTGCCCAGTTCAGCCGTGATGAGATTCTGAAGCCGGAAGGTTGGGTTCTGATGAACTTCCTGATGGATGCCCGTACCGGTCTGGGGCGTTTCCGTGAGTTCCGCATCTCTAACTACCAACTGATGATGCAGCTGATCGATTACTGTGCACACCATAACATTGATGACATCCTGAAGTTGGAAGATGTCAAAGAGCGTGTTGAGCTGTACTTTGAACAGGAAGCGAAAGCGGTTGAGCAGATCAAACGCTGCAGCACGGTTCACGGCAATCTGGTGGTTCTGGATCTGCGTGATGAAGAGACGATCTGGGCAACCAACCGTTTTATGATTTACGCCCTGTATCCGGACTGCAACATCTCCATCCACGTACTGTGGGGCCTGAAGCAGCAGAACACTGTATTTGCCGTGGGCAAATCGATTCTGGATCGCAGCTCAAACACCAACGTGGGCGAGCTTTGTCTGCAGTATGGCGGTGGCGGCCACATGAATGCCGGTACCTGTCAGGTTGAAAATGATAAAGCGGCTGATTCGCTGGCTGAGATCGTTAAAAAGATTAACGCAGATGGATAATTATTGTCGGCGTGCAACAATCTGAGGATTGTTGATAAAACCCCCGGTTCTATGAATCGGGGGTTTATTGTTTGTGGGCGGCAAACGATAAAGGTTTGTTGATAGCCTGATTGATCGGAGAGAGTTCCCATGCTGACAAAAGCGAAAGTCACGATTTTTTACTGCACCCAATGTAACTGGATGATGAGAGCGGCCTGGATCGCTCAGGAGATTCTGCACACCTTTAGTGATGACCTGGCTGAGGTGGCGTTAGCCCCGTCAACGGGTGGTCGTTATGAAATCTGGCTGGATGATATTCTGCTTTGGGAGCGTAAAGCGGATGGCGGTTTTCCGGAAGCGAAAATTATTAAACAGCGGATCAGGGATGCAATTGACCCGGAACGCTCTCTGGGGCACTCCGATAGTGCCGCGCACTCCTGAACAGAATAAAATGCATCTTCTGCTTTTTTTGAGGGGTATGGTTGGAGGCAGATTTTAGTGTGCAAGGCTCAGCGTTTCAGATGCTCGATCTGGTTCAGCCCTTCACCGGAAAGCGCATAAGCCTGGCCAAAGCCGCGCACATAGGTTGCCCGCTCAGGTATCAGTTTCAGCAAGTGGAAGTCCCCTAAACCTTTCAGCAGATCAATAATTTCCCCAAAGCGATCTTGCATCTGCTCCAGTCTGTCGGCAAATTCTGCACCGTCTCTGGCAATGATTTCAACGCGGCCGACACAGGTGAAACGCTGGCGGGCAAAAAGCTGTCGGGTGCTTTGCTCGTCAGCAATCAGCATCCAGGAAACCTTTTTATTATCAAGAAGATGTTGAGTATGTGCCGCCAACTCGCTGACAAAGATATAGTGGTTTCCGGCTTCATCCTCAATAAAGGGGGCATAACTGGCTTCGGGCCATTGGTCTCCGTTGAGCGTGGCCAGAATGAGTGTCTTACAGTTTTGGCGAAACTGATGTTGTTCTGCCTGTATATCGCTGAGGGTGAGAGTCTTTTTTGAGGGTGAAGCTTCCATCGGGGGTCTCCGCAGAAAGTAAGACGTCAAACATCAATATCACTGTAAGTCGGGTAGGGACTATAGCACCTGCCCGGAATTACCTAAATATGACCTTTGCGTTAACGTAAGGTTTCATGGGATACCTGACAGGAGTCATTATGCCAACGGGCCAAGCCTTAAAAGATAAAAAAGCCCTTATTTTTGCCCTGATAGCAGTGGGGATGTGGTCTACCGTAGCGACTGCCTTCAAGATTGCTCTGCAGTATCTGCAGCCTGCCCAACTTCTGTTGTGGGCCGCGATATTTTCGATTGTGGTGTTGTCAACGGTTATTAGTGTGCAGGGAAAATGGTCAGAACTTGGACATCTCTCGGCTAAAGAGTGGGGAGCATCCATTGTTTATGGTGCCTTGAATCCCGCACTTTATTACATGGTGCTTTTTGCCGCTTATGATCTGCTGCCTGCTCAGGAAGCCCAGGCCCTTAACTATTCCTGGGCGTTGACTCTGGCTTTCCTTTCGGTGCCTTTTTTAGGGCAAAAATTACGACTGCAGGATTTGTTCGCCGGGCTGATCTGTTATGGTGGCGTGTTGGTTATCGCAACCCGTGGAGATGTGCTGGGGCTTGAGTTCAGCAATTTGCCCGGTGTTGGCCTGGCGCTTTTCAGTACTCTGATCTGGGCGGGTTACTGGATTCTCAACACCAAGGATAAGCGTGAACCGATTATTGGCTTAATGCTCAACTTTGTTATGGCGCTGCCTATTCTGTTACTGATCAATGCTTATCTGGGATTGCTTGTATTGCCCGATCTGAAGGGGATTGCCGCTGCTGCTTATGTCGGAGTGTTTGAGATGGGGTTGGCCTTTGTTTGCTGGCTGAGCGCGATGCGTCTGACCTCTCAAACGGCCAAAATCAGCAATCTGATCTTTCTGTCGCCCTTTATTTCCCTCATTTTGATCTACTTCCTGTTGGGAGAGACCATCTACCCATCCACCCTGATCGGCTTGGGCTTTATTATCGGTGGTCTGCTGATTCAGCAACATAAGAGTGCTGCGCAAAAGGCTGCGTTAAAAGAGATCAACTCCTGACCGCCACGCTTTCGAACGATTTGTTATTGGAGACATTATGTCGATTCAAACCGGAATCTATCAGCATTATAAAGGCCCTAAATATCTGGTGATGGGCGAGGTGACGCACAGCGAAACCGAGGAGACTCTGGTGCTGTATCGGGCGCTTTATGGCGAGCGTGGTCTTTGGGTGCGTCCGGCGGCGATGTTTACTGAGCAGGTTGAAATAGATGGCGTGCAGCAGCCTCGTTTTAAACTGGTCGAACCGGTAGCCGGCTTATCTGATGAAAAAATGGAGTAAATCTATATCTTTTATAGCGATGAGGTGGTGTTTGATTTTGTAGGTATTTTTTCGATTTTTTATCGTTAGCATGGCCCTTTCGGGTTCGGGACCCCTCCTGTGAATTCAGGAGGGGTCTTTTCGTTCTGAAAAAGGAAATGGCTAGAGTAAGGGGGTCAGGACTGGCCAGATATTATCCAGCAGCTGACGTTGGGCTTCGGCCTTGGGATGAATACCATCGCTTTGCATCAGATCTGGGTAGATGGCGATCTTTTCCAGAATAAAGGGCACGACTGCGGTCTGTTTCTGTTCTGCAAGACTCGGATAAACGGCAGCAAAGGCGGAGGTGTAGCGGCGGCCATAGTTAGGCGGCAGCTGAATGCCCAACAGTAACGGCGTGGCTCCGGCGTTGCGGCTCATATCGATCATACGGCTCAGGTTGTTCTGCATCAGATGCAACGGTAGCCCCCGTAAACCATCATTCCCCCCCAACTCCAGCAGAACCAGTGACGGTTGATGCTGTCGGAGTAGTTCTGGCAGACGCGTCAGTCCACCCTGAGTGGTTTCACCGCTGATACTGGCATTCACCACCCGATAGTGATAACTCTGTTCTTCAAGACGTTTTTCCAGCAGGCTGACCCAGCCTTCTCCCTGACGCAGGCCATAACCGGCACTGATGCTGTCACCGAGAACAAGCAGTGCTTCAGCCGATTCATCGTGATCGGCTGCGAATGCCTGAGATGAAACAGACAGAATCAAAACTGAAAGCAAACTGATCAGCAGCAGACGCGTAGAAAGATAAACTGAGCGACGGCAGATGGCCGCCAAATAACCAGTGAAAGGATGTTGAATCGACATGAATGCTCCCGCTTCCGAAAGTCGTGAAAAAAATGCTAACACAGAGATGAGATCCGTTATACGCACCGACAAGCTGGTCAGAACCGTTACCGATGCCGATGGCCAGGAGCTGCATATTCTGCAGGGTGTTGATTGTCAGATCTATGCCGGTGAGAGTGTGGCGATTCTGGGAAGTTCCGGTGCCGGTAAATCCACCCTGCTGGGGTTGCTGGCAGGGCTGGACCAAAGCTCCGGTGGTGAGATTTGGCTGAACGATCAGCCCATGAGTGAGCTGGATGAAGAGGGTCGCGCCCGGATGCGTCAGCAGGTGGGTTTTGTCTTCCAGTCTTTTCAGCTGCTGGAGCATCTGACTGCGCTGGAAAATGTGATGTTGCCGCTGGAGCTGGCGGGAGAGAAAGATTATCAGGCCAAGGCTAAGCACTGGCTGGAGCGGGTCGGTCTGGGGGAGCGGATCAAACACTATCCGCGCCAGTTATCCGGTGGTGAGCAGCAGCGGGTAGCGATTGCCCGCGCTTTTGCCGGTGATCCTCTGGTGCTGTTTGCCGATGAACCCACCGGTAATCTGGATAGCGTGACCGGCCAATCGATTATCGACCTGCTCTTTACCCTCAACAAAGAGAATCACACCACGCTGATTCTGGTAACTCATGATGCCAATCTGGCTCAGCACTGCCAGCGACGTTTAACCCTGAGTGATGGCCTGTTGCATGAAGAGCAGGCCGCTGTCGCTGAGGAGGCGTGAGATGACTCAGGAAGCGGCAAGCAAAGCAACAAAAGGCAGGGTTGCAAAGTGGCCGATGGCCTTCAAGTTATTGGCACGGGAGTGGCGCTCCGGTGATCTGAATCTGCTGTTTACTGCTCTGGTACTGGCAGTGATGACAGTGGCGCTGACCGGTTTTATTGCCGATCGTCTGCAGCGGGGGATGGAGCAGCAGGCCGCTCAGCTGATGGGCGGTGATCTGGTGTTACGCAGCCCTCGTGTTATTGATGATCGCTGGCTGCAGGAAGCGCGGGATCGCGGTCTTAAGGCGGTGCCAACACTGGAATTTGCCAGTATGGTAGCCGGAGATAACGGCTTTCAGTTATCTGCCGTAAAAGCGGTGGGTAGCGGTTATCCGTTAAAGGGTGGCCTGGAACTGGAACAGTCTTCTATAGGGGAGGGCAGGCTGCAGCGTCAGGATGTGGCCGTTGACTATGTGGACAGCGATGGCATGTTACCCGGCTCCGGTGAGGTCTGGGTGGATCGTCGTTTGCTGACCTCGCTTAATGCCGCCATCGGAGGCGAAGTGGAGATCGGCCGTAAGCTGTTTACCATCACCCGAATTATTCATAAAGAGCCGGATCGCAGCGGCGGCTTTATGAGCCTGAATCCCCGGTCTTTGATCAACTTCAGTGATGTGGAAGAAACCGGCGTGGTTCAGCCCGGTAGCCGGGTGCGTTTCCGCTATATGTTTGCCGGTGATCTGGCGGTGATCGATCAGTTTAAAAGCTGGCTGGAGCCTCAGCTGAAGCCATCCCATCGTCTGCTGGATATCCGTGAAGACCGGCCTTCTGTCGGCTCGGCGCTGGATCGTGCCCAGCGTTATCTGCAGCTGGCCAGTATCGGTGCTGTGATTCTCTCCGGTGTTGCCGTGGCGATGGCGGCAGGTCGTTTTGCCCGTCGCCGTCAGGATACCGTTGCTGTGATGGCAAGCTTTGGTTTTGCCGCACCGGTTATGGGGGCTATCTACCTGCGTCTGTTGCTGGTGCTGGGCGTTGTTGCAGCTGTGAGCGGCGCTCTGCTCGGTTATCTGCTGCAACTGACGGGTACTTCGCTGGTGGCTGACCTGCTGCCGGTTTATCTGCCGCCCGCGGGCTGGCAGCCCTGGGGGCTGTCGATCGGCACCGGTATTCTCCTGCTGATGGGCTTTGCCAGTGCGCCGCTGCGACAGCTGCGTAACGTGTCACCGTTACGGGTGTTCCGTCGCGATCTGGAGATGACGTCACCCTCCTCATTTGTGGTCTATGGGCTGGCGCTGTCTGCTCTGGTGGTGATGATCTACTGGTACAGCTCCGATGCCCGTCTGACCCTTTGGCTGACATTGGGGCTTGTGGCGGTGATGGGCTTATCGGCTCTGCTGACACTGGGGCTTTTCCGTTTGCTCAAATGGATTGGGCCTAAACTGCCGATGCGACCTCGCCTTGCGGTTCGTAGTCTGTACAGCCATAAACAAACTGCATTGCCGCAAGTGATGGCCTTTGGTCTGGTGCTGATGGTTGTCGCGCTGGTGGCGCTGATCCGTAATGACCTGCTGGCCAGCTGGCAGCAGCAACTGCCGCAAAGTGCGCCTAACTACTTCGCCATCAATATTCAGCCTTATGAACGCGAAGCCTTTGCGGAACGTCTGGATCAGGCTGAGGTAAAGCGTTCGCCCTTGTATCCGATTGTCCGTGGTCGTCTGACGGAGATTAACAGTCAGCCCGCCCGTGATGCGGTGCCGGAAAAAGCTAAAGAGGATAACGCGCTGCACCGGGAACTGAATCTCACCTGGCGTGCCGATCTGCCGGATGATAATCAGGTGATTACCGGTCGCTGGTGGGGAGAAAACGATCAGGTCGGTTATGAAGAGCTGATCCCTTTGTCTCTGGAATCCGGTATGGCTGAACGCCTGAGTCTGGGCATGGGGGACACCCTGAGTTTTGATCTGGCGGGGCAGACGATCACCGGTGAAGTGACCAATATCCGTCAGGTGAACTGGGATAACTTCCAGCCCAACTTCTATGTGATTACACCGCCCGGTGTGCTGGAGCAGATGCCGCAAACCCTGCTGGCGAGCTTTTATCTGTCAGAGCAGCAGAAACACATGGTGCCCGGTCTGGTAAAAAGCTTCCCTGCGGTTTCTCTGTTGGATATCAGTCAGATTCTGGAGCAGGTGCGTCAGATTCTGGAACAGGTGACGCTGGCGATTGAAGTGATGCTGGGCTTTACCCTGCTCAGTGGTCTGGTACTACTTCTGGCGGCGGTGAAAAATAGTCTGGATGAACGATTGCGTGAAGGGGCGCTCTATCGCACTTTAGGTGCTTCCGGCACCATGATCCGCAGTATTCAGCGCTATGAGTTTGTTTTGCTTGGCATTGTTGCCGGGCTGCTGGCGCTGATGGGTTCCGAGCTGACCGCCTACCTGCTGTACCGTAATCTGTTTGACTTAGACTATAGTCTAAGCTTTACTCATTGGCTGGTTCTGCCAATATCAGGTGCGGTCATTATTACCTTGGCGGGGCTCTGGGGGACACGATTTGTGGTCAAACAGCCACCGTTACAGGTATTACGTGCCGGATAGCAGATTTTACTGCCCCTGAGGCTGGAGCCTTTTTTGCATAACCCTGCACCGGGTGTTGAATTAATAAACAAAGTGCTGCACCGGTTTTTTTATTTCACGCCAGCTTTCGGTTACCTGACCGCAAGCTGGCGAACGCTTTACCGCTTCGTAATACCCTGACGAAGTGAGAACCGGCAGCCGATAAAAAAATACAAGGATATCGATAGGCCATGAGCGCAGAGGCACGTCCCCATTCATCAGAAGTTGCGTCAAATTCTAACCTGTCGCCCTCAGAATCGGATCTGCAGGATTCGCCGTTATTGGCGATAGATCCGGAAGAGGCGATCGACAGCGCAGAGCTTGATGATCGCCGCTATCCTGCCAGTGGCGAAGGCTACACAGATAATAATCAGGGCCTTCCGTTTCGGGTTCATCCCCGCCGTGATGAACTTTATAACGAACTGCACGCCCGTCCGTTCCCGGTGGTTCAGACCCCGGCCCGGGTGTCCCGACTGGCGGTACTGATTCCTGAAGAAGATCGCGCTCGTGAGTTCACTCACCTGCGCAATCTCTGTGAGCGGTACGGTGTGAATATGCCGGCTGAAAATTGCAGTTTCTATCAGGCTGATTTCGGTGGTTTCCAGTTCCGCTGTGGTCGTCACATGGAATTTGTCACCTACACCTTTATTCGCCCTGAAACCAGCGAGCAGCCGTTTACTTCAACCGCGCTGGAGCTGATTCCTCAGGATTGGCTGCGCAGTATGCCCGGCGAGGTCGTGGCGGCCTTCCATATTGAGATGCTGGATGCTTCCCAGCCGGCACTGAATCGAGAGCAGCTGAAGACCAGCTTTGAAGGTCAGCGTCTGGTCAGCGGCAGCCTGATGGATGGCGATGCTACCGTCTGGAGTGCGTTCCGTCTGCATGGTGATGGCTTCGGGCGTTTCCTGATCCACAACCATGGCCTGAACAACAACCAGACCGGTCGTTTGCTGCAGCGATTAGTGGAGATGGAAACCTACCGTTTGATGGCTTTGCTGGCACTGCCGGAAGCCCGTCGTCTGGGGCCGTCCCTGCAGGATGTGGATCGTAAGCTGGCGGCGATTATCGCCAGTGCCGCAGATATGAAAGATCATGCGGACGAGCGCAAAATGCTGACGGATCTATCGCAGCTGGCGGCTCAGGTAGAGCGCTGGCGCACCAATACCAACTATCGCTTCTCGGCGATGCGCGCGTATTACTCGCTGGTCATGAAGCGGATGGACGAGCTGAGAGAGCAGCAGGTAGAAAATTATTTCACCATTGGCTCTTTTCTGGAGCGTCGTCTGACGCCAGCTTTTAACACCTGTGAATCGATCAGTGAGCGTCTGGAGGATCTGGCGCGACGTATCGAGCGCGCGGGTGATCTGCTGCAGACGCGGGTGGACCTGACCATTGAAGCGCAAAACCAGAGTCTGCTTTCGTCTATGGATCGTCGGGGTAAGCTGCAGATGCGTCTGCAGGAAACGGTAGAAGGTCTGTCTATCGCCGCGATCAGTTACTACATGGTCAGTCTGGTGAAAATTCTGGTGGGGGCGGCTTACAGTGCCGGACTGCCGGTGAATAAAGATCTGATCACGGGGATCTCGGTGCCTGTTGTGGTGGCGTTAGTCTGGTGGCTGACCCATCGGGTGAAAAAAGCGATCATGAAAGCCAGTGACTCGGAACCGGATATCTGACGCTAGGGTTAAAACCCAGTGCTGAGGTAGGGATTGCTTTTTATCCCGTGAGCGCTAAAGTGAGGCCAGCAAACGCTGGCCTTTTTTGTGGCCGCAGAACCGTTCTTGTTGCTTATTTTTACGCACGTTTTTCATCACAGGATCCCTTTTATGTCTGTACAAGCCACCATCGAAAGCAAGCTGTCCGAACAACTTTCACCCCTGGTTATTGCCGTTGAAAATGAAAGTCACAAACACAGCCGCGGGGAAAACTCTCATTTTAAACTGACACTGGTGTCTGACGTGTTTGCAGGTCTGCGTCCGGTGCAGCGCCACCAGAAGGTGTATGGCGTTTTGGCTGATGAGCTGGAGTCCGGGGTTCATGCGCTGGCGATTCATGCGTATACACCGGAAGAGTGGCAAAGCCGTGGCGGCGATGTGCCCGCGTCACCAAACTGTTTGGGTGGCAGTAAGCACGATAAATAAGATTGATGTGCCAGAAACAGCGGGCAGAGAAGATATCCACTGGTATTTATCGCGCGGGGATAAATACCAGTTTGCAGAAGACAGGGTGTTAGCGATCTAACATGGCCTTAATATAATGGCTCAGTAATGGGGAGGGATTTCCTGAGTAGGGTCGAAGTTTTCGATACCCGCATTATCCTGATCTGCTTTTTCCTTCATCTCTTTGTAAAGCTGACGTACCGCATCTTCCAGTAACTTTATGCGTTTATCTTGCTCTGTGATTACGTGGTTGAGCGCTTCTATGGTATCGTCCTGAAAGGCGAGCTTAATTTCCAGTTCGTCTAATCTGTCTTCTGGCATTTTTGATTCCTGACAAGGGTTAGGATTCGGGCACTTCAAGTGCCGGGGATGCTCTGTATAATAGAGCGCTACAGAGTGTTTTGAAAATTAAAGTGGCGAAAGGTGAAGTCTTTTTTTACCAGCATTTTATTCTTTATTTCTGCTGGACTTTTACTTCAGATATTTGCCGTGGAAGAACCGGAAGAAAGCACTCGGTAAAGACTGCTATAAGCGTCAGTTCTTTGATTTTAAAAGTGATTTTAATAATAACTAATTGTTTATGAGAGAGTAAGTATGAGCAAAAATTCCTTTGTTCGTTGTGTGTTAATCAGTGTGGTTATGGCCGTTGTTGGGCCGTTTGTTCTTGACCTGGCAACTCAGGCCGGAGAACAGGGATTGCGTGCTAACGGACACTATGTACCGGCAGCGATTGTATTTTTTCTGACCACCTTCTTAGGCACTGCAGTTCTGAACTACCTGACGCCTCAGTTGGCAAATATTGCCAATGATGAGAATGATGATCGTGAAATGGGCACTGTTAAGTGGTTTAACGTTTCTAAGGGCTTCGGCTTTATTACCCGTGATTCCGGTGGTGATGTGTTTGTTCACTTCCGTTCGATCCGTGGTACCGGTCACCGCTCTTTGGCGGAAGGTCAGCGTGTACGTTTTGCCATTATCACCAGTGATAAGGGCCTGCAAGCTGAAGACGTAACCGTTATCAGCTAAGACCGGATCAACCCGGTTCTGAAGAATACCCGGTGCTTCCCGCGAAGTATCCGGGTATTTTTTTGCCTGTTTTTCAGCGGCTTGGCTATGCTGTTAAGAATCCGGTTTCTTCTTCAGCAGCAGGAGGCTGTCTGTGTCGGCATCCCTTCCTAATCCCTCTTTTCCGATACGTCGGCCGTGTCCTGCCGGTGTCTGTGAGTGCGGTCATCTGGAGCTGCTCGAAAGCGGTAACGCCGATCTGCGGATTCTTCGGCTGACGCTGACAGAAGAGAAGCGGCTGATTGAGCGTCTGGATGCGATCAGTGACTTTGATGATCTGCAAAAAATGCAGCGCCTGATGTATGAACAGCTGGGCATTCAGCTGGAAATCTCTCCGGGTCATACGGAGGTTCGCAGTGCCCGAGGTTTGGAGATCCGTTTCAGGGATCAGCCGGGTTTGTGCCGTAAAACCCAGAAGAGTATTCCGGCGGCAATACGACGCTGTCTCACCGCTAAGCCGGAAATTCTGTACCGACTGCTGGATAGCTTTGATCTCTTTCGGGAGCTTTAATGCGGAGCGGTTGTACTGCTCTACAGTTTTGCGGACTGCCGCCAAACAAAAAGCCGAAGCGCTTGGCTTCGGCTTTTCAGGTTTGGTGAGCAGCGGATGGCCTTAGTCCGGCCAGCTGATCTCGCCCTCGCCTTTCTTGCTGATCTGCCACCAGAGATCCATCGGCTGATCCGGTTCCCATGAGCCCACAGAACAGCGAATAGTACGGCCGAAAAATGCAAAGGCTGCACGGGCACAGTCGATATCGGTTGCCCAACCACTTTCCGGGCTGTCGAACCAGATGCTCCAGTATTTACCGGCGGCTTTCTCCACAACATGAACCGGCACTTCGGTACCGTCTTTTTTTACCGCGCTGTAAAGCAGGGTACGTTTATCGAGCCGCTTGGGTTCTGAGTAACTTTCGAACAGCTCGTTAAACCAGCTTTCGATGGTTTCCAGATCGGGGTCCTGTACGTAAATCTCGATATCGGGAAAAGCTTCAGTTGTCATCGTTTTGATCCGTTCTTTTTGCTGAACCGGGTGCATCATCTACATCCGTGCTCAGAAAGCGATAAATGCGAAAGGCGCTCAGTCCGAGATATCCCAGCAGACCCAGTGCCGCACCGATCCCCATGGTAATCAGAGAGAGCAGGGCCACCAGTTCACGCCGTAGTGGTTCAAGATGGGTTGCCCCTTCTGCGAACATCAGCATACCGGCACCAACAAAGAAAATGATGGTGCCGATGGTCACCCGCCGGAGGTTCTGGCGGGTATCCTGAGACATTTTAATTAAGCGTTGCTTCAGACTCATAGGGTTCAGCTTGTTTGTGGGCTGATGAATCAGGTCAGAAGACGACTCATAATACCCTGATAGATGCCGGTAAGTTTGTTCAGGTCATCCGCCAGAATATGTTCGTTCACCTTATGAATGGTGGCGTTACAGGGACCTAATTCAACCACCTGAGTTCCTGTTGGCGCAATAAAACGACCATCGGAAGTGCCGCCGGAGGTGGACAGCTCGGTGGTGATATTGGTGGCTTCCAGAATCGCACCACGGCAGGCGTCAACCAGATCGCCTTCCGGTGTCAGGAAGGGTAGGCCATTCAGAGTCCACTGGAGGTCATATTCCAGCTCATGCTTGTCCAGAATACCGTGAACACGCTGTTTAATCTGATCGGCGGTCAGTTCAGTGGAGAAGCGGAAGTTAAACACCACTTCCACATCACCGGGAATCACATTGGTGGCACCTGTGCCGCCATTGATATTAGAGATCTGGAAACTGGTGGCCGGGAAGTATTCGTTGCCTTCATCCCAGTGCTCGGTGGATAACTCTGCCAGAGCAGGAGCCACCTGATGAATCGGGTTACGTGCCAGATGCGGATAAGCCACATGACCCTGAATTCCTTTGACCAGCAGCTTGGCGCCCAGAGAACCGCGACGACCGTTCTTGATAATGTCGCCGGTGTGGTGGGTGCTGGATGGCTCGCCCACGATACACCAGGTCATTTTCTCATCACGGGCTTCCAGATGCTCAACCACTTTTACCGTGCCATTTACCGCCGGGCCTTCTTCATCAGAGGTGATCAGAAACGCGATAGAACCTTTGTGGTTCGGATTAGCAGCAACAAACTCTTCACAGGCAACAACCATAGAGGCCAGACTGCCTTTCATGTCGGCAGCGCCGCGACCGTACAGCATGCCTTTTTCGTCGATCATCGGCTCAAAAGGTGCGTGTTTCCAGTTAGCCTCCGGGCCGGTTGGTACCACATCGGTGTGACCGGCAAAAGCCAGTACCGGCGCTTCTGTACCGCGACGCGCCCAGAAGTTATCCACATTACCGAAACGCAGGCGCTCGATTTTAAAACCGATCGCTTCCAGACGCTCAATCATCAATTCCTGACAACCGGCATCTTCCGGCGTTACGGAGTGGCGGCTGATAAGGTCGAAAGCCAGTTGTAGCGTAGGCGTCAACGCTTCGGTCTGAGACATGAGAGACAGGTTCCTGTGGTTTTAATTCGGTGTGTCGGAAAATAGGGTTATTTTAACGGTGCTGGTAAGCCGTTAACGGGCGGTCAAAGCACGTTAAAACAGCCCGCCATGATACCGGAAAGCGGCTGTCTTGTAATGAGGCTGGTGGTTTATGGGCTGGTTAAAAAACAAACAGTACGGTGCAGGCGATGTCTGTCCTGCACTTGCCGTAGTTATCGTCAGCTTATCCACAGCCTGGCTCACTCCGGCTGTGGAAAGAAATCAGGCAGAGCCTGCAAAAGAGCCCATTTCCTGCTGCAGTTTCTTGGATAACTGGAAGAGTTGCTTGCTGGCGTTACGGGTTTGTTCAGCCGCTGACAGGTTATGCTCGATCTGAGCCAGTACCTGACCCAGCTGATTCTCAGCGTCCGATATTCTTTGTAATTGCTGCTGGCTGAGCTGTTCGACTTCGTTATTTTGCTGGCTCAGGCTGACGAAATCTTTATCAATATCACTGAAGACCTCACTGATATGGGCTGACTGATTGAGCTGGGCGTCTGTTGTGCTTAATGTTGCCTGCATGCTGACGCTGGCCTCAGCGGTCTGATGTTGCAGATTGATGATCTGGGATTGGATCTGTTCGGTTGATTGTTGAGTTTTCTCCGCCAGAGATCGTACTTCATCCGCGACCACCGCAAAGCCCCGGCCCTGTTCGCCAGCCCTTGCGGCTTCAATGGCGGCATTAAGTGCCAGCAGATTGGTTTGGGATGCTATCTCGCTAATACTGACCATTACTTCGTTAATGGTATGGCTGTCATGGCTGAGCTGCTCAATGTGCTGGCAGGTTGTTCTGATCTCATCGGCTAATGCTTGGGTCGATTGGCTGTTGTCTTTTGCCAGGTTACTGATGGTGTTGGTCTTGCCGCTGACTTGTTGCATTGTACGCTGTGCGAGGCTGATCTGTTGTTGCACCTGCTGCGAGCCTTGTCCTGTGGACTCTAATGCTTTGTTGAGTTTTAACAGAAGCTGCTGCTGATTGGTTGCAACGCTAAGGGTCGATTCTGCACTTTGCTGCAGTTCACCCGCAGAGTTATCTAATTGGCCGGCAGCATCAATCGCTGATGTCATGCTGTCTGCAATTCGGCTGACAAAGCGGTTAAAGGCATGTGCCATCTGCCCCAGCTCATCCCGTGATTGGCTATGCAGGCGTACGCTCAGGTCGGCATTGCCGTTGGCTATCTCATTCAGGTGTTGAACCAGATTATTAATGCGGCTGACCACTCGTTTTGCCAACGTGTGCAGGCCGGTCAATAACGTGATAACAAAGAGAAGTGCAAGCAGCAGGCTGTTTCGGGTTTGCTGGCTAATTTTTTCTGCGATCTCCTGATGGCTGTGAGTCAGTGTCATCGCCAGCTGATCTGAGGCTTGCTGGGAAGCTTTGTTCAGTGCTCCGATTGCTCCTGTATTTTGGTTCAGGCCAACAGTTCTGGCTGTTTCGACAAACTCAAGAAAGCTTGTCTGATAGAGCGTTATGTCACTGATTATTTGTTGTTTAGAGGCGGTGGCGAGGTTTTCCCGGTTGAGTTCTTGTCCGAACCGGATGATTTGTTGTTGGAATTTTTCCACATACTTGTCTTGTCCCCGAAGCATAAAGTCTTTTTCGTGACGGCGAAGCATCAGCATTGAAGCGCTTAGTGCTATTTTCTGCTCGGTCTTCAGTCGCTCCTCGACCCGATGTACCGCCTGGCGAAGTTGGCCGTACATGCCTGTTGTTGGAGTAAGGCCTAATTGCTGTTTTTCGCGTTTGAGTTGATTGAAGGCTTTGCGATGGTTCTGAATATTAATGATGGCTTGTTGCAGATTTTCGCGACTAAGGTCTTTTGTTTTAAAGCGGTTGTTTAGGTTGGCTAACTCCTGTTCCAACTGCTGACTCTTTTGCAGCAGTTCACGGGATGCCGTCTCGTTGTTGCCGTAGATAAACGCCTGTTCATAGCCTTTTAGCATCAGCAGTTTCGCACGGCTATCGGACAGTTCGGTTTCCAGAGTATTAAATTCAGACAGTTGCTGCTGGGTGTAGTAAAGCAGTGCCATGATGAGGCTAAGACCGAATACTGTTGCTGCCATCAGCAGATTAAACCTGAGGCGAATGCTCATGCGGCAATTTTCTCCATTTCCATATGTTGAGGCGAAAGGGGTAAACCGCTTTTTATATCAGGTTGGGTAGGATGTTTTGATGACAGTTGGGTGACAGGTCGTTGACGGAGCGCAGTGTTTTATCAGTATGGTTTGCTGATCAAAAAATGATCAGTCATCGTCAGATGGCATAAATACTACAGTTGGCGGGGTTATCTCCAGTTTATCCACAGGCGGGTTCAGCCCCGCTGTGGACATTAACTGAAACCTTCACTTACAGGCCGCGAGTCGGGCAGAAGGTGGACTGGCATTTCAGGTGGTACAGGCGAACGTTCGGGTCGGAGAAGAAGGCGACTTCCCAGGGGTTTTTATCGATAAAAGCGGTCTTAACCGGCTGATAAAGCGGATGATTTACCGGAACTTCATAGGCGGTGGCATCAATCAGCACATAGTTCCACTCAATGGCGTTTTCAAAGGTAAAGCTGGCGCGCTGGTCGATGGCGAAACAGCATCGATTATCCTTTTGCAGTTGTTGTACTTTGAACGTTGACGGGAAAGAGATAATAAAAATATCGTCTTCCGTTGTGGATAAAAATGCCATCACTGTGGTGTGCGGTTGTTCCGGTGTACGGGTGACCAGAACCCCCAGTTTATTGTTGTACTCGTCGGTGTTAAACACAGGCATTGTGGTCAGGGGCGTAACAGGAAGCTCCTGCATTTTGCGGCTATCAGCAGGGTAGTCGTATCCGGGCTCCCGAAGGCCAAGAACCTCAGCCATACCGTGTACCAAACTGAATTCACGGTAATCGACGGTGAGCTGGTTGCCTGCTACTGCTCTGACCCGGCCTTTGTAGGAGCTACGAAATACCCGAAGCTCGGCATCGTATTCATCGACACCGGTACGGTTATCCAGGTGAATGGTCAGCAGGTCGCCTGTGTTGAACTGGTGCCCAAGGGGCAGGTTCACGGTCAGATGGTTATCATCGTGAAAGCTGACTTTGGCAATAGCCATCTGGATGCCATCGTTTTGTCCGGTAGGATCGTAGGCGGCAACAACGGCAATGGCTGGGCTGCCGATCACTTCGGCCAGGTTATCTACTGCAATATCCATACTGAGGTGCTCCGGATCGGAAAAGTCGTTGTTGGCCTGATCAGGCTGAATGTCAGCTTTTTTCTGAGACAGACTTTCTATTGAGGATATCGTATTGGCTGGTGTTTGGCTGTCTTTTGAACCCTGCGCTGAAGGGACGTCAGAAAAGAGCCAGACGCGCACAGCCTCTCTGATCCCTTTAAGAGAAACCAGATCGGATTGTTGAAAATATCGGTTCAGAAGCTGCTCGTTCAGGTGGTTTTCAGAGGCTGCCAGTTGCTGGTACAGCGCATCAGAAATCAGCAGATTCTTTCCCAGAGTTTTCGTGAGAGCTTCGATACGGGAAGCGCGGTTAACCGCTGGCCCTAAGGCGGTGAAGCTTCGTTTCTGTGGCCCGCCAAATTCCCCGAGCAAGGCCGGGCCAAAATCAATGCCGATACCGATCTGGAAGCGGTAAGCAAAGGCTTCTTCAAAATAGTCATTCAGCTTTTTCAGTGTGTGTAGCATCTCTAATGCTGCACGAACCGCAAGGGAGCAGGGCTCTGCGTGAGACTGGCTTCCGAGTCCGAAAATAGCCATAAAACCATCTCCCAGATATTTATCCAGATAACCCTGGTGCTGAATGACTACCTGCTCCATGGCATGAAAGTAGCGGTTGAGCATGTGGGAGATATCGTAGGGCAGATGCTGCTGGCTGAACTCGGTGAAGTTGCGGATGTCGCAGAAGAGAATAACCACTTTACGGTTGCGGGCACTGGGTGCAATACCGTTTTCCAGCACATTTTGGATATCGAGCGCATCACGAATAACACGGCGCAGTCTTACGGAACCTGTGGCTTTGCACTGGCAGGCCAGACGAACTTCATGGGGAAGCTGTTTACGTTCCTTCAGGCGTTTCTCTTTTTCGGTCTCAGGGCTCAGGTTTTCCTGTCCGGATTCAATGACCACCCGGCAGGTTGAGCAGCGTCCCTGTCCACCGCATTCGTGAACGTGGGGGATTCCGGCTTTTAGCGCCAGACACAGCAAGGTCTCTTCCGGGTCCAGCGGGACTGAAATTTCATTCTTAAAACTCAGCTGAAACGGATTATCTGCCTTGTCACTTGAAGATGAGATGGCTTTATCGCTTTTAGGAGAGGGTGAGGCAGACATAGATGATGACTTGCTAATCCAGAAAAGAGTTTCCAGTTTAGAGGCAGATCCTTCGCTTGTCATTACTGCTGACGCTGAATGTGAGAAAGAGATTATTAATTTTAAGTGTTTAATTGATCTTGATTATCACCCTGAAAAGGGAGAGCACTGACAAAGCAGCCGAAGCTGTTTTGTCAGTGGTTTTCAGGATTTGCTCTGGTGGCTGATTAGGCTGACAAGCGAATGACCCGATCACAGCGTTTCTCGATTAATGCCGGGTCATGGCTGACCAGCATAATGCCGCAGCCACTTTCGCGGGCCATATCGACAATCAGCTGGCTAACCTCCATGGTGGTGATGGGATCAAGACGGGAAGTCGGCTCATCAGCAAACAGAAACACGGGGGCCAGCAGCAGTGCCCGTAGCAGGCAAAAACGCTGCAGTTCTCCTCCGGAGACCTTACCGGCATTCCGGTTGAGAAGTTCAGCACTTAGCCCCAGGCGCTCCATCAGGGGGGGGATACGGTTCGTTTGAATCCCATGCCGCTTGACCAGATCATTCAGCAGCGTACCCAGTGTGACGGCATGAGAGACTGCTGCAGTTGGGTCCTGATACAGCTTTTGCCAGCGGTGCTGCTCGCCCGTGTGATGGCGCTCAATTGTTCCGGCACTGATTGGGTTTAATCCCAGAAGCGTATCGCCCAATGTGCTTTTGCCACAGCCGCTGTCCCCCACCACTCCGACGACTTCACCCTTGTGCAGGTCAAAATTCAGCTGCTCAATCAGCGTGTTATGGCCTCTCCCGATGGAGAGATCTCTGGCGCTGATGACCCGGCTGGATTGGCTTTGTTTATCCGTTGTGGCTGAGACAACCCGGTTGCCTGATGCCTCTGGTTGCGGCCAGTTCAGGGGATCGGCGGCAATCAACTTTTGCGTATATTCATGTTGCGGGTTATTGAGAATCTGCTGGGCATCGCCTTCTTCCAGTAGCTCGCCTTCTTTCATCACCATCATGCGGCCCCCGATCTGACGGGCTACTGCCACATCGTGGGTAATGGTGATCAGACCACCCTGCTCGGATTGTGATAACAGCTGCTGTACCACGGTATCCCGCCGGGAAACATCCAGGCCTTTGGTTGGCTCATCCGCCAGTAAAACAGGGGCTCCGCTGGCCATGGCGCAGGAGATCGCGACCCGTTGCGCCATCCCGCCTGATAACTGATCAACCCGCTTCTCACCACTGGCCTGCAGACCCTGCTGCATCAGTGCCTGTTCAGCGCTTTGCTGGGCGGCTTGCTTGGACTGGCCAACCACCAGCTGATAGGTCTTGGCCAGGTGCTTTTTGGCACTCATTAAGGGGTCCAGTGAGTTCCAGGGCTCTTGGGGCAAGATACTCAGCTGTTTGCCCCATAGCGCCTGCCGCTGCCGGGTGTTGACGGATTGACCAAACAGCTGTAACTCCCCATGACTGCTAAGATCTCTGGGAAGATTCCCCATAATTGCCTGTGCCAGAAGACTCTTGCCTGATCCGGTCTGACCCAGAATCGTCAGACGTTCCCCGGCATGCAGTTGAACACTAATGGGAGACAGCAGGCACTTATCACCCGCGTAAACCGATAACTGCTGCGTTTTAATTAAGCTCACTGTGCTGCCCCTTTATCATTTCCTTTCGCTATCAGATGACAGGCTAAGACGAGTAATGCCAGTAGCCCCAATGGCTGGGCAAGCAGCCAGGGCGCTTCGCTGTAGTGAGGGAAAAGCTCAACGATCATTTGTCCCAGCTCTGCTGTCGGTGGCTGAATACCCACATAGATAAAGCCAAGGGATGCCATCATCAGTACCGCGTTGGCTGCCCCGAAGGCTGCAATGGTAAACAGTTGCGGAAAGATGGCTGGCCAGTAATGGCGTCGGAACAGATACCAGCCATCAAATCCCATTAATCTGGAAGCCTGTACCTCAGGTGACTGCACCAGACGCTGGGTGATAGCCCGCGTGACGCGAAAATACTCGATCCACTGAATGAGAGAGATCGCGATATACATAATCAGAAATGAGCCGGGCACGATAGCGGCAAAGATAAGCACCAGCACCAGTCCGGGCAGAGCCAGAATCATGGATACGACGCCATCCAGCATCCGATCCAGCCAGGGAGACGATGTTGCCGCGAGAACCCCCAAAGTAACGCCGATTACCGAGGCGGTCAGCACGCATACTGCTGCCATCATCAGTGATAGCTGCAGAGCATCCGCCAGACGAATCCACATATTGCGGCCAAAATGATCGGTTCCGAGCCAGTACTCAGCGTTAGGCGCCGCAAGGATCGCGCTCAGATTCTGCGAGTAGCCATCACCCTCAACCAGCAAAGGTCCCAGAGTGGCATAAAGAACCAGTACGAGCAGGATAGTAAGACCGCTGCGTTGAGCCAGAGTGAATGAGTCTAACTTTGGCAGCAAAGCTGGCGATGCTGGCATCGTGGCAGAGATTGTTTTATTCATGCGAGGCGTCCTCCCCGTGGGTCGAGGTAGTAGCAGGTAATATCCACCAGTGTATTCATCACTACAAACAGCATGCCCATCATGAGCGCGGCTCCCTGAATAACCGGGATATCGCGGGCAAAAATGGCGTGGGCCAGGCCGTGTCCTATGCCGGGCCAGGAGAACAGGGATTCCACCATGACCACACCTTCGATCAGCATCACCAGCTGCACGCCAAAGAAGGCCACGACCGGTACCGCGATATTGCGCATACCGTGGTGGCGGAAGGCCTGCCAGGGGGTAAAGCCTTTAGTACGGGCGAACTCAAAAAACTCACTGTTAAATACCCGTCTGGCTTCTGTATTGACCACCCGGTTGGATACCGCTGCGAGTGTTAGCGCCAGAGTTAATGCCGGTAAAACCAGATGAGCAGGGGTGCCAAAACCGGCCACCGGAAACAGCTGCCATTCCAGAGCGAAGACAATCATGGTCAGCAGACCAACGACAAACACAGGTACAGCGCGCATAGCGGTAGAGTAGGCCAGTAGCAGACGATCCAGCCAACCGCCCCAATAAGCACTGGCAAGCCCCAGAGGAATGGCGATTGCCGCCGCAAGCAATGTGCCGGCTAATGCCAGCAGTACCGAGTGTTGCAGCATGTGCCAGATCTCGTGACTTACCGGACCACCGCTCACCAGAGAGTTACCCAGATTCCAGGTTAAAAGATCGATCAGCCATTGACCGTAAGCACTGAAAGCACCCTGGTCCAGTCCAAGCTCAGCCCGAACCAGATCGGCTGCATTAGAGTCAACCGCATCCATTCCGTAGCGTCCGGCTGCGATACGATAAGCCATATCTCCCGGTAAAGAGCGCATCAGAATAAAAGTCAGCGTGCCAACGCCCCAGGAGACCGCCAGCAGTTGCAATAAACGTCGTACTAACAAGGCTGCCATTATTTTTTCCACTGCAGTTCATTCAGGAAATAGCTGCGCTCATAAGGGTCAAAGCGAAAACCCTCAATACGTTTGTTGATCGCTGTTCTTTGCACGTAGGAGGCGATAGCAATTAACGGTTTTTCCTGATAGATCGCTTGTGCCACCTGCTGAGCTTTCTGGCGATACTGTGCAGGATCGGTTTCCTGTACCAGTGTGTTCAGCGTTTGTTGAATATCTGAATTCGACCAGTTCATGCTGCCCCAGTCACCGCCATCAGCGTTGCCAAAATCTTTGACGATGATGCCCAGAGGATCAGCAATAGTGCCGAAGTTACGGGCGATCAGGGCTGTTTCAAGGGAGCCGTCTTTGTGCCCGGCCGGTATCGAGCTGGAACTGGTGATAGAGACGTTAAGCTTTACGCCCAGACGTTTCCATTGGTCCTGCACTGCGGTTGCAACCGTCACCAGCTCAGGTCGATCTGCGTAGGTGATAAGGTCAAGCTCGAAACGTTGCCCTGCTTTCTCTAACCAGCCTTCGTCATTTTTCGTCCAGCCTTGAGCGCTCAGCAGTGACTTGGCTTTATCCAGATCCTGCTTAACGGAGGTGTTTTTGACATGCCAGTTCGACATGTAGGATGGCAATAGCTGAGCGGTTGCGGCTTCTTTACTGCGTAGTACCGCAGCGGCTATACCGGTTCGGTTTATCGCCAGACTCAGTGCTTCACGGTTGTCCTGCTCAGCCAGAAGCGGGTGGGCCAGGTTCAGCTTAACGGCTAAGGTGCGTGGCAGGTCGCTACGCAGGATATTCAGGTGGGGCAATCGCTTGAGGGTGGGCACAGAGGCGGGGTCCAACCCGAAGATAATATCGCCTTCACCACTACGGGCCTGAAGAACACGGGTTTCAGCCCGGTGCCCTGTCAGATAGCTGGCGTATTCAATACTGGCTTTTTGGCCCCAGTAATCATCAAAGCGCTCCACTACGAGTTTGTGAGGTGTGACAACTTCATAGGCGGAGAAAGGGCCGGTGCCGATTAAGGTTACAACATTGCCTTCTTTGTCATAGGCTTTCTCTGACATAATCGCGGTGGAGTAGTTGGCCAGAATTGCACCCAAAGGACTGTAGGGGGAAGAGAGCGTCACCCGTAGTTTGTTGTGACCGATTGGATCGACCGCTGTGATGGGGGCTCCCTGCATCAGGCTGGGTTTTGTCCGGGCGATATTCAGGCTGTTGGCCACATCTTTTGCGGTCATTGTGCTGCCATTATGAAACCGCACTCCCTTACGCAGATCGAACTCCCAAACCGTGCCGTTTTCTTTTATCTGCCAGGCGGTTGCCAGTGCAGGTTGCAGGTTGCCTTTCTCATCCACATTTAACAGCGTTTCCAGCACCTGCATACGGGTGAAAACATAACCCCGGCGGGTTGGGTCAAGGCTGGAGAATTCAAATGCGGCCTTAACCGCTACCGTGTTATCTGCAGTAGGCTCGGCAAGGGCTGGGACAGAGAATAGCAGTGCGCTGGTAATACTCAGCGCGGAGAAGGTCTTCAGCATTTGATCGGTTTCCTTTGCGTGGCTGGTGAAAAGCTGCAAATGATATGTTGTAACATATCTCACGTAAACCGATTAATTTTGAATTGAATTACAGGAGCTTGGGCTCTTTTCATTTCTGAAGCAGATGGAGGGGGAACGATGGCTTGTGCGAATGGAGGGGATGGGGCCTGAGCGTTGTTTGAGCAGGATCTGTGCATAAAAAAAGCGGCCGAAGCCGCTTTTCTGATACACGCCGAATACTCAGTGAAACTTAGTTGTTGGCGTGCAGTGCTTCGTTCAGCTCAATCGCGGTTTTGTTGGTCAGACATTCAACCGCACCGGTCTGGGAGTTGCGACGGAACAGCAGATCATCTTTGTTCGCCAGATCGCGGGCGCGGGCTACTTCAGCCAACTCACCATTGCCTTCCAGTACGTTTACTTTAGAACCGGCGGTAATGTACAGACCCGCTTCAACGGTACAGCGGTTACCCAGAGGAATGCCGATACCGGCGTTTGCACCCAACAGGCAGCCTTCGCCGACGGAGATGATGATGTTGCCGCCACCGGACAGAGTACCCATAGTGGAGCAACCGCCACCCAGATCGGAACCTTTACCAACCATAACGCCAGCGGAGATACGGCCTTCGATCATGCCCGGGCCTTCAGTTCCGGCGTTAAAGTTCACAAAACCTTCATGCATGATGGTGGTGCCTTCACCCAGGTAGGCACCCAGACGTACACGAGCGGTATCCGCAACGCGAACACCGGCCGGAACCACGTAATCGGTCATTTTCGGGAATTTGTCTACGCAATCGACAGAGATGGTCTGGCCGTTCAGACGAGCCTGCAGCTGGCGCTGTGGCAGTTCGGTCAGATCGATTGCGCCTTCGCTGGTCCAGGCAACGTTAGGCAGCAGGCCGAACATGCCAGTCAGGTTGGTGCCGTGTGGCTTAACCAGACGGTGAGACAGCAGATGCAGCTTCAGGTAAACCTCAGCAACCGACTTAGGATCGGTGTCTTCTTCGATGAAGGTCGCAACCAAAGGACGCTTGCTGTCAGCCAGAGACGCAACCAGGGCTGCTTGCTCTGCTTCGCCGGCGGCTTTCAGGGCTTCGGCCAAAGCTGCCGCTTTATCGCTGGCAAATTCAATCGCCTGATTGCCGCCCTGATAACCCAGGGTATCGATAACGGCTTCGATCAGGCTAACAGGCGGGTTAAGCAGAGGTTGTGCGTAAAAGACTTCCAGCCATTCGCCTTTGTTGTTCTGAGTACCAACGCCAAAGCCAAAGCTGAAAAAAGGTGATGCAGTCATGTTAACTCCCGAAGAGGTCGAGACAGCAGGGCTGCCTTATATAAAATTTATGATGAAAAGGTATAGGGTTTTATCTGATTCAGAGAATCAATGGGTTGTCGGTGTGGTCACTTACAGGCCAAAAAAAACCTGATAGTCCGCATCCTTAAACCCGGTTTTAAACTGGTCGTCTTTAGCCAGAACAGGGCGCTTCACCAGCGTTGGGCTGGCCAGCATCAGTTTGATCGCTTTTGCCTGATCCAGATCTTCTTTGTCAGCGGCATCCAGTGCCCGCCAGCTGGTGCTGCGTTTGTTCAGTACCTGTTCCCAGCCCAGCGCGTCACACCATAGGGTCAGGTCGGATTCGCTCAGGCCGTCTTTACGGAAGTCATGAAACTGATAGTCCAGCTGGTTGTTTTCCAGCCAGGTACGGGCTTTTTTGACTGTATCGCAGTTGGGGATACCGTACAGCGTCAGGGGCATTAGCGGCCTCGTCGTTTGATGGTTATAGGCTTGTGGCATTCAGCGGTGTATCTGCTGAATGCCGGTATTACATTATCCGTACCGCGTCACAGCTCTCAGAGCGATTCTACAAAGCGGCGAATACGCTGAGCGGCTTCAACACACTCGTCCATAGTAGCGACCAGCGCCATACGCACCCGGTTGCTGCCGGGGTTCTGGCCGTCGATGGTGCGGGACAGATAGCTGCCCGGTAGGACGGTGACGTTTTGCTGCTCAAACAGTTTCTGCGCAAAGTCTTCTTCGTTAATCGGCGTTTCCGGCCACAGATAGAAGCTGGCCTCCGGCAGTTCAAAGTTGAGTACCGGTTTCAGGATCTCTCCAACGCGCTCGAACTTCTCGGTGTACACCGCACGGTTGGCGACGGTGTGATCTTCGTCGTTCCAGGCTTCGATACTGGCCAGCTGGTGCTGAACCGGCATGGAGCAACCGTGGTAGGTACGGTAGAGCAGGAATTTCTGCATCAGTTCCGCTTCACCAGCGATAAAGCCGGAACGCAGACCCGGCAGGTTAGAGCGTTTCGACAGACTGTGGAAAACCATGCAGTTTTTGTAGTCGTCACGACCCAGCTCGGCACAGGCCTGCAGCAGACCCGGAGGGGGTGTCTGCTCGTCGAAATAGATTTCGGAGTAGCACTCGTCGGAGGCGATCACAAAGTCATACTGGTCCGACAACGCGATCAGCTTTTTCAGAACATCCAGACCGACAACGGCACCGGTTGGGTTGCCCGGGCTGCACAGGAACAGCAGCTGGGTATTTTCCCAAACTTCGGCAGGTACGGCGTCGAAATCCGGAATAAAGCCGTTCTCAGCCAGACACGGCATAAAGTAGGGTTCGGCACCGGCCAGGTAAGCAGCACCTTCGTAGATCTGATAAAACGGATTTGGCGATGCAATAAGAGCACCGGGCTTACGCTCGATCAGTGCCTGAGTAAAAGCAAAGATCGCTTCGCGGGTGCCGTTAACCGGCAGAACATGATCTTCTGCGGTCAGGGTGTCGGGTTTCAGAATAAAACGGCGCTGACACCAGTGAGCGATCGCCTCACGCAGTTCCGGCAGCCCCTTGGTGGTCGGGTAGTTGCTGATGCGGTTCAGGTTATGGCGCAGGCTGTTGAGCACAAATTCCGGTGCCGGATGACGGGGCTCACCGATAGACAGTGCGATATGTTCCAGGTCAGATGGCGGTGTTACCTGAGCTTTCAGGGCTGTCAGCTTCTCAAAAGGGTAGGGCTGTAATCGGTTCAGATCTGGATTCATACCGGCTTCCGTCATCAGGGTATTTATTTGGCCGACCATTATAATCAAGGGTGTCAGAGCGGACAAACCCGCGGCGGCGATTAACAGGTTGAGAGAATTCTATTTTTGGTTTGATCCTGCCGGTTGTGGTGACCGAAAGGAGATCTCTGTGTTGCCTGGGCACAATAAAAGAGGCAACAAAAAAGCGATCCGAAGATCGCTTTCAGGCGGATAGCCGTGTTGTCAGTGGCCGTTGGTCACCTGCTCGTCCAGATCGTGACAGATGCGGGTTCTCAGTTTCTCGCACAGGTCTGGATCACTGATTGGTCCCAGTGTGCGGTCGGTGATCACGAAGATATCTTCTACCCGCTCACCAAGGGTAATAATCTTGGCGGAGAGAATGTTGATATCCATCTCGACAAAGATACGGCCGATCCGGGCCAGCAGTCCCGGACGATCCGGTGTGATCACTTCCAGCGTGGTACGATGGCTGATCGGGTCATTGCTGATAATCACCTGAGTTGGCATGGTGAAATGCTTCAGCTGGCGCGGTGTTCGGCGCTGAACGATTTCGCTGTAGTCTGCGGGATCATCCAGCTCTTCAATCAGAACATGCTTGATCTCTTCGATGCGGGCTTCATCCCGAATCGGTTCGTCATTACTTTCCAGCACGATATAGGTATCCAGCGAATAACCATTGCTGGAGGTGCTGATGCGGGAGTCATGAATATTCAGCCCCAGCTGCTCCATGGCGGCCACGGTGGCAGCAAACAGGTGATCCTGCTCTTTGGTGTAGATAAAGATTTTGGTGCCGCCAACCTGTTCCACTTTCTTCGGATTGGTGACCAGAACCAGCGGCATATCCGGTTCTTTATGATCGAGAATCTGCTCGGTCTGGAAGGCGATCTCCCGGGCGCTGTCCTGCAGGAAATACTCCTCACCTAACAGGTTCCACAGTGGCCAGATACGGGTTTCTTCCACGCCCCATTTTCTCAGCAGCACCAGTGCGTCCTGTTGGGTTTCTTCAACCCATTCCTGACGATCAATCGGGTTTTCAAGCCCACGGCGCAGGGCACGTTTACTCTCAACATAGAGCTGCTGAAGCAGGGTCGCCCGCCAGCTGTTCCAGAGGTTGGGGTTGGTGGCGTTGATATCGGCAACGGTCAGAATGTAAAGATAATCCAGACGGGTTTCATCCCGCACCGTCATGACAAACTCCTGAATCACTTCAGGGTCAGAAATATCTTTTTTCTGAGCGGTCATCGACATCAGCAGGTGATGTTCCACCAGCCAGCTGACCAGACGGGCGTCATGCTTGCTCAGGTGGTGGCGCTCACAGAACTGGAGCACATCTTTAGCGCCCAGTTCGGAATGGTCGCCGCCCCGGCCTTTGCCGATATCGTGATAAAGACCGGCGATATAAGCCAGTTCACGTTTCGGCAGGCGGTGGAAAATCTGTGCGGCAAACGGAAACTCTTTACGTGCCTCTTCTTTCTGGAAGCGGTGCATAAATTTCAGCAGTAGCAGCGTATGGGCATCCACGGTGTAGATGTGGAACAGGTCATGCTGCATCAGACCGATGGCATAACCGAACTCCGGCAGATACTTACCCAGAATGCCGTAACGACTCATGCGGCGCAGCTGACGGGCAACATTGCCGGGGCTGCGCAGCAGCTCCATAAAGAGTGAGGAGTGGCGGATATCCTGACGGAAGCTCTCGTCGATCAGGTGACGGTTGTCCCGTAACAGGCGAATAGTGGAGGCCCGGACGCTTTCAATCTGAGGGTTTTGCGCCATCAGCAGGAAAATTTCCAGCAGGGCAAACGGGTTATTCTCAAAGACGCGGCTATGGGTGGCTTCGATCTTATGGTTTACGATCTGGAAGCGTTTGTTGAGAATCTCAACTTTGGCTTCATGCTGAGATTGCAGGATCGCATCGTCAAAGTGCTGCATCAGCACGTCGTTCAGTTCCGTCAGCGACATCACGACACGGTAGTAGCGGCGCATAAACTGCTCAACGGCCAGGCGTTCGTCGTTATCGGCATAACCGAACAGTTCCGCGAGGGTGCGCTGATGGTCAAACAGCAGGCGGTCTTCTGCTCGTTTGGCTGTCATGTGCAGGGCGTAACGTACCTGCCAGAGAAACGCCTGTCCCTGTTCCATGATGCGTACTTCAGACTCAGTCAGAAAACCTTCACGCATCAGGCCTTCAAGGGTGTGGGTGCCGAAATGACGTTTGGCCACCCAGCCGATCATCTGAATATCCCTTAAGCCGCCCGGTGACGATTTGATGTTGGGCTCAAGGTTGTATTCGTTGTTGTCGTACTTGTAGTGGCGCTTGATCTGTTCCTGCCACTTGGCTTCGAAGAACTCGCTGGTGCTCCACATGTGATCCGTGCCCAGGCGTTCTACCATCTCTTCACGCAGGCTGTCCGGGCCGACCAGGGTACGGTTTTCCAGCAGGTTGGTCGCCACGGTGATATCGGCCTTTGCTTCCCGTTCACAATCTGAGAGGGAGCGTACGCTGTGACCAATATCCAGACTGATATCCCACATAAAGGTGATCAGGCGTTCAAGGCTGTCACGATAAGGGGTGTCGTCGTCGTCACGGAGCAGGATAAGGAGGTCGATATCGGAATGGGGATGCAGTTCGCCACGGCCATAACCTCCCACCGCCAACAGGCTGATGTTGTTATCGGGCCAGTCAAACTGCTCCCAGACCACGCTTAACAGCTGATCGATAAACCAGGCCCGGCCATGGACCAGGTCCCGGATATCGGCACCATCTAAAAAGCGTTGGTCCAGTTTGTCCTGAACACCCTGAATGGTTTGTTTAAAGAGGCTAATAGAGGATTTAGCCTCAGCCAGCTGCTGTTTAAAGGCGTGTTTGTTAAACAGTGATGGGTCTGGTTCAAACTCATAGGGTGTCAGTGGCATGGGAGCGTCCGTATGTTACAGATCAGTTTCTTCTTTTCTCAGGGTCAGAATTTCACAACCATCTTTGGTGACCAGAATGGTGTGCTCATACTGAGCTGATAAACTACGATCTTTTGTCACGACAGTCCATTCGTCTTTTAACACTTTGCAGTGACGCTTCCCGGCATTGATCATGGGTTCAATAGTAAATGTCATGCCTTCGACCAGCTTCATGCCGGTTCCGGCCTTGCCGTAGTGCACTACTTGAGGATCTTCGTGGAAACCTTTGCCGATGCCGTGGCCACAATATTCACGGACGACTGAGAAGCCGCTGGATTCTGCGTGCTTCTGAATAATTTCACCGATATCACCCAGCGTCGTGCCCGGTTTTACAATACGTAGTGCCTTATAGAGACACTCCTGAGTCACCTGACACAGGCGACGGGCCTGAATCTTGGCCTCGCCAATGATAAACATCTTACTGGTGTCACCATGGTAGCCGTCCTTAATCACGGTGATATCGATGTTGATGATGTCGCCGTTTTTCAGCACCTTGCTTTCGCTTGGGATGCCGTGACAGATCACCTGATTCACAGAGGTACAGATCGACTTGGGAAAACCGTGGTAGTTAAGCGGGGCGGGGATGGCATCCAGGTCGTTGACGATATAGTCGTGACAGATACGGTTCAGCTCTTCGGTGCTGACACCCGCTTTCACGTGAGGCTCTATCATTTCCAGAACTTCTGCAGCCATTCGGCCGGCCACACGCATTTTTTCAATTTCTTCGGGTGTTTTGATAATTGCAGTCATATCGGATCTATTTTGCCATCAGTTCAGGTAGATATTTGCTGAAATGGTAACGTGTATTGGAGATGGGTGGGAGTGGCTGAACCGGATAAAATTAAAAAATTGACTCTTTCTGTCGGAATTATATTCATAGCCTGCAGGCTTAGCGGGAAAAAATCGCCGATTTCTATAGCTTTCTTTATATTAAACTTGTTCTGTGATATAAAGCCGCGCGCCTATATGCAAACTGTGTCCTGCTTTGTTTGAGTGTTACTCAGATAGTTGGCCTGATGCATTTGTTTATAACGCACCTAAATTATCTAAACGACACACACACACCGGCACGTAGTTCTGGGTGCCTAGAGAAAGCTTTATGCTTTTGACGGGTTGGATTATGGGGTGTGTGGAGGTTTAACCCTAAATTTCTAGGAGTCAAAATGTCTCAAGTTTCTATGCGTGATCTGCTGAAAGCAGGTGCTCACTTCGGTCACCAGACCCGTTACTGGAACCCGAAAATGTCTAAATTCATTTTCGGTGCTCGTAACAAGATCCATATCATCAACCTGGAGCACACTGTTCCTGCGCTGAATGATGCTCTGTCTTTTGTTGAGAAGCTGTCTTCCGGCAAAAACAAGGTTCTGTTTGTTGGTACTAAACGTGCTGCAAGCAAAGTGATCAAAGAAGAAGCAGCTCGCGCTGGCATGCCATACGTAAACCACCGCTGGTTGGGTGGTATGCTGACTAACTACAAGACTATCCGCCAGTCTATCCGCCGTTTCCGTGATCTGGAAGCGATGCAGAATGATGGCACGTTCGAAAAGCTGACCAAGAAAGAGGTTCTGATGAACACTCGTGAAATGGCTAAGCTGGAACGTTCTATCGGTGGTATCAAAGATATGGGTGGTCTGCCGGACGCTCTGTTCGTAATCGACGTTGACCACGAGCGTATCGCGATCAATGAAGCGAACAAACTGGGTATCCCTGTTATCGGTATCGTTGATACTAACAGCAACCCAGACGGTGTTGACTACGTTGTTCCTGGTAACGACGATGCGATCCGTGCGATTCAGATCTATGCACAGGGTGTTGCTAACGCTTGCCTGAAAGGCAAAGAAGGTAGCGCTGCTGAAGACGAATTCGTAGAAGTTAGCGAAGCGTCTGCAGAGTAATTTGACTGTTGGCGAATGCTGTCAGAGCGTCGTCATCTGCAGCCATTATTCTTAATGGCTGCAATAGTTAACTCTGCGAAGGGGGCGTAAGCCCCCTTTTGCAAATCCGGTTTTTCATATCAGATCAAGAGGTTATTCATCATGGCTGCAATCAGCGCATCTATGGTTAAAGAGCTGCGTGACCGCACGGGCTTAGGCATGCTGGAGTGCAAAAGCGCTCTGAAAGAAACAGACGGCAACATCGAGCTGGCAATTGAAAATCTGCGCAAATCAAGCGGCATGAAGGCGGCTAAAAAAGCTAGCCGTGTTGCAGCTGATGGTGCAGTGGCGACTAAAGTAGCGGCAGATGGCAGCTACGGTATCGTTCTGGAAGTGAACTCCGAGACTGACTTTGTTGCTCGTGACGATAACTTCAAAGGCTTTGTTCAGTCTGTTGCTGATAAAGTATTCGAAACTAAAGAAACTGATATCGCAGCTGTTATGGCTGGCGATCTGGAAGCAGCGCGTGAAGCTCTGGTTCAGAAAATCGGTGAAAACATCTCTGTTCGTCGTGCAGCTGTTGTTGAAGCTCCTGCTGGCGGTATCGTTGGTGAGTACGTTCACGGTGGCCGTATTGGTGTGCTGTCTGTACTGTCTGGCGCAAACGCAGAAGTTGCTAAAGATGTTGCTATGCACGCTGCAGCGGTTAATCCTCGTGTTGCTCGCCCTGAAGATATGCCAGAAGCAGAACTTCAGAAAGAGAAAGAGATCATCATGGCTCAACCTGATATGGATGGTAAGCCTGAAGAGATCAAAGAGAAGATGGCTGTTGGTCGTGTTAAGAAATTCCTGGCTGAAAACAGCCTGGTAGAACAAGCTTTCGTTAAAGATCCTTCTCAGACTGTTGGTGCTTTCGTTAAAGCGAATGGCGGCGAAGTACAGTCTTTCATCCGTTTTGAAGTGGGTGAAGGTATCGAGAAAGTTGAAGAAGACTTTGCAGAAGAAGTGCGTAAGCAACTGGCTTAATTCGCATTTTCGATGTAATTCAATGGCGTGTGTAGCTTAAGCTGCACGCGCCATTGTGCGATATGACACCCTGTTTTTACGCTCTGTTTATATAGATCCTTGCTTGCCGGAGACTGCCCAGATGCCAGCGAATGAAAAACCATCTCAGTACAAACGTATTCTTTTAAAGCTTAGCGGCGAAGCCCTGATGGGCGAGCAGAACTTCGGTATTGACCCTAAGGTTCTGAACCGGATGGCACTAGAGGTTGGGCAGCTGGTGGGTATCGGTGTTCAGGTTGGCCTGGTTATCGGTGGTGGTAACCTGTTTCGTGGCGCCGCCCTGAGTCAGGCGGGCCTGGATCGTGTGACCGGTGATCACATGGGGATGCTGGCGACCGTTATGAATGGTCTGGCGATGCGTGATGCCCTTGAACGTGCCAATATCCGCACCCGTGTCATGTCGGCAATTCCGATGAGTGGCGTGGTCGAACACTATGATCGCCGCAGTGCTATCCGTTATCTGAATACCGGAGATGTGGTAATCTTTAGCGCCGGAACCGGCAACCCGTTCTTTACCACAGATTCTGCCGCCTGCCTGCGCGGTATCGAAGTCGATGCTGATGTGGTGATTAAGGCCACTAAGGTGGACGGGGTTTATGATAAAGATCCGGTGAAATTCTCCGATGCGGTAAAATATGATCACTTAAGTTATGACAGCGTTCTGGAACAGAAGCTGGAAGTGATGGATCTGACCGCAATTTGTCTGGTTCGTGACCACAACAAACCGGTTCGTGTATTTGATATGAATAAGCCTGGCGCGCTGCTGAATCTGGTTGTAGGCGGTGACGAAGGCACACTAATTGACTGAGGAAACTTCCGTGATCAACGAAATTAAGACTGATGCAGAACAGCGGATGAAGAAGAGCCTGGAGTCTCTGACCACGGCTTTCGCTAAAATCCGTACCGGCCGTGCGCACCCAAGTATTCTGGATAGCGTATCGGTTGATTATTATGGCAATCCGACGCCTCTGAGTCAGGTTGCCAATATCAATGTTGAAGATGCGCGTACCCTGAGTATTCAGCCGTGGGAGCGTACTATGATTCAGGCGATTGAGAAGGCGATCATGACGTCTGATCTGGGTCTGAACCCAAGCACTGCAGGCACTGTGATTCGCGTTCCTATGCCGGCTCTGACGGAAGAAACCCGTAAGAACTTTATCCGTCAGGCGCGTCAGGAAGCGGAGAACGGTAAGATTGCGATCCGTAATATCCGTCGTGATGCTAATGGCTCTGTTAAAGATCTGCTGAAAGAAAAAGAGATCACAGAGGATGAAGAGCGTCGTGCAGAAGACGAGATTCAGAAGCTGACAGACAAATACGTTGCTGAAGCTGATACCTTGCTGGCAGCAAAAGAAAAAGATCTGATGCAGGTCTGATCCTCCTCCGCGCCCGCCGCTCAGGCGGGTGCCACTGTGTTGCCTATTCATGGATTCAAAAAAGCAAAAAAATACCCCTCGTCATATCGCTATCATTATGGATGGCAATAACCGCTGGGCAAGAAAGCGTTTTCTTCCGGGTATTGCCGGCCATAAAGCCGGTGCTGATGCGGTACGTGCGGTGATTCGTGGATGTGTTGACCAGGGCGTTGAGGTTTTGACGTTGTTCGCTTTCAGCAGCGAGAACTGGCAGCGGCCACAAAAAGAAGTGAATGCTCTGATGGAGTTGTTTTTACTCTCACTACGACGTGAGGTGAAAAAACTGCACAAGTACAATATCCGTTTGCATATTATCGGCGATAAGTCCGGTTTCTCTGATGAAATTCAGCTGGCGATTGCTGATGCTGAAGCTCTGACCGGGAATAACTCCGGCCTGCAGCTGAATATTGCGGCGAACTACGGTGGACGTTGGGATATTGTGAATACGGCGAAGGCATTGGCTCAGCAGGTTGCTGAGGGATCCCTGACACCGGAAGAGATCACAGAAGATCTGTTTAATCGTACGATCTCACTGGGCGATCTGCCGGCTCCGGATCTTTGTATCCGTACTGCAGGTGAGCAGCGAATCAGTAACTATCTGTTGTGGCAGTTTGCTTATAGTGAGTTTTATTACAGCCCTTTGTTGTGGCCTGATTTTAAAGAAAAAGCATTGGCTGAAGCCATTGATGATTTTGCCGGACGACAAAGGCGTTTTGGTAAGACCAGCGAACAAGTAGAAGGAAAAGCCGATGCTTAAACAGCGTGTATTAACCGCTTTGATTATGGCGCCTCTTGCGCTGTTTGGCCTGTTTGGCCTGCCTGTTGATTACTATATTTTATTTGTCTCCGGGATTGTTCTTGTGGGGAGCTGGGAGTGGGCAAACCTTTCCGGTTTATCCAACTCGGGGCGTCTGATTTATCCGGTCGTGATGGCACTTGCTCTGCTGGGACTTAACGATCTGCGTTCGCCGGATCTGGATCTCATTATTCTCTATGGTGCCGCCGTCGGTTGGGCTGCAGCCCTTTGGTTTGTGGTTCGATATCCTAAAAACTCCCTTTGGAAGTCTACTTCGGCCCGCTTGCTGATCGGCTTTGCTGTTCTGGTTCCTTGCTGGGTCGGCTTTGTCGAGCTGCGTACCAGTCTTTGGCTGGGTAAAGAGGCGCTGCTGTATATCCTTCTGCTTGTCTGGTGTGCGGATATCGGTGCATATTTTGCCGGCCGTCGCTTCGGTAAAGCCAAGTTAGCACCTAAGGTAAGCCCTGGTAAATCCTGGGCGGGTGTCTATGGTGGTTTGCTGGCAACAGCGTTGTTAGCTGTGATCTGTGCGCAATACTGGAACCTGAGTCAGAAAGAGATGCTGATTCTGCTGGCGGTTACCTTATTGGTAACAGCGGTGTCGGTGTTGGGTGATCTGTTTGAAAGTATGCTGAAGCGCCACCAAGGCATAAAGGACAGCAGTCAGCTGCTGCCGGGGCATGGCGGTATTATGGATCGTATTGACAGTCTCACGGCTGCCGTCCCTCTGTTTGTTCTGAGTCTGAAACTGACCGGATTGAGTTTATGAGTCAGCCGCAGACGATTACCTTGCTGGGTGCGACCGGCTCCATCGGTAGCAGTACTCTGGATATTGTGGCGCGACACCCGGACCGCTACCGGTTGTACGCCGTATCCGGATACCAGCGCATTAAAGAGTTGGCCGAGATCTGTCATCGCTTTTGCCCTGCCTACGCTGTGGTACCGGATGAGGCTTCAGCTGAACATCTGAGAACAGAGATTGCCGATTTAAAAACCGAGGTTCTGGTCGGATCATCGGCTCTTGGACAGGTGGCTGAAGCTTCTGAGGTTGATATTGTGGTGGCGGCTATTGTTGGTGCAGCAGGTCTTCTGCCAGCGCTGGCGGCGGTTAAGGCCGGTAAGCGTATTCTGCTGGCGAATAAAGAAGCCCTGGTCATGTCCGGCCAGCTGTTTATGGATGAGGTGAAGCGTTCCGGTGCTGAGCTTCTGCCGATTGATAGCGAGCATAATGCGATTTTTCAGTGTTTACCGGCTCAGGGAACACATTTTGATCAGGAGTCGCTACCCGCTTCAGGGGTTCATCAGATTCTGTTGACCGCCTCCGGTGGGCCGTTTCGTGGTTTCAGCAGCGATCAGCTGGCTCAGGTTACGCCGGAGCAGGCGGTGGCTCATCCTAACTGGTCCATGGGGCAGAAGATCTCGGTGGACTCAGCCAGCTTGATGAATAAAGGTCTGGAACTGATCGAAGCGTGCTGGCTGTTTTCAGTCAAGCCTGAGGCTATTCAGGTTGTTGTGCATCCGCAAAGTATTATCCACTCCATGGTGGCCTATAACGACGGTTCTGTGATTGCGCAGATGGGGAACCCTGATATGCGTACGCCGATCGCCTATGGTTTGGCCTGGCCGGAGCGTATTGATGCGGGTGTTAAGGCGCTGGATCTTTTTCAGGTCGCTCAGCTTAACTTTGAACCGGCTGATGAGGTGGCATTTCCCTGTCTGGCACTGGCGCGGCAGGCTTTCACCTTGGGTGGAACGGCTCCCGCCATCCTTAATGCCGCCAATGAGGTGGCCGTTCAGGCTTTTCTGGATCATCAGATCGGTTTTGAGCAGATCCCCGAATTATGTCGCTATGCCCTCGACAGTATCGCTGTCGAGCCGGCAGATTCACTGGAAGTGGTTCTGGCCAGTGACCGTAAGGCCCGTGAAATTAGCCTGCCTTACCTTGAACATTTATCGATGCATCGCGTCAAAGCGCAGTAAAGATTAACCGGAGAGCGTGAATGGGTGTTTTGCATACGATACTGGCATTGATTGTAACCCTTGGAATTTTGGTCACCGTTCACGAGTACGGGCACTTTTGGGTGGCCCGGCGCTGTGGCGTTAAGGTGCTGAAATTTTCGGTGGGTTTTGGCAAACCTCTGTATCGCTGGTTTGATAAAACCGGTACTGAGTATGCCATTGCCTGGATCCCTCTGGGTGGCTACGTCAGCATGCTGGATGAAAGGGAGGGTGATGTTTCAGATGAAGAGAAGCCTTTTGCTTTTAATCAGCAGTCTGTCTGGAAGCGCATCGCTATTGTTGCAGCGGGTCCTGTTGCAAATTTCCTGCTGGCGATCCTGACCTATTGGGTTCTGTTTGTTTCCGGTACCAGTGCTTTAGCTCCCGTTGTTGGCACGGTACAGCCAGACTCTCTGGCGTTTGAAGCGGGTATTGAGCCTCAAACTGAGTTGATCAGTATTGATGGTGAGGCGGTTCATAGCTGGCAGGATGCCGGTATGCAATTGTTGAGTCGTGTGGGTGATACGGGACAGATACGTATCGTGACTCAGGAGTGGCAAGGCTATAGCCAAACCGAGCATTCTCTGTCTATTGAACGCTGGTTGGCTGGTGAGAAAGAACCCAATCCTCTCACGGCAATCGGTGTGACGCCATTTTCTCCCCATCTTGAAGCAATTATCGGACAGGTACTGCCTGATGGTGCTGCTGCAGAGTCAGGCCTTAAAGCCGGAGACCAGTTATTACGGGTTAATGGTAAGCCGGTTGATGATTGGATGCATTGGGTTCGCCTGGTACAGGAATCGCCCGGCCAGGAGCTTATGCTGGAAATCAATCGTGGCGATCGCTCAAAAACACTTTCGATCACGCCGCGGTTGAAGCGATTGGATGATGGGCGTGAAATTGGCTATATCGGTGCAGCCCCTAAGCCAGCACAGTGGCCTGAAGGCATGGTGCGTGACGTTCAGTATGGCGTTTTCGAAGCCGTTTCCCATGCAGTGGCCAAGACCGGGGATATGATTGGTCTGACTTTGGACTCTATTAGAAAGATGGTCATTGGCCTGATTTCAGTGGATAACCTGAGCGGGCCTATAACCATTGCCCAGGTCGCCAGCGACTCTGCGAAAGGTGGCTTTGAGAGCTTTCTGACATTTCTGGCTTATATCAGCATTAGCTTAGGGGTTTTGAACCTGTTGCCTATCCCTGTTCTGGATGGCGGTCATCTTCTCTTTTATCTGATTGAAGCTGTAACTGGCCGTCCTGTGCCTGAAAAGGCCCAGCAGTTTGGATTGCGACTTGGTATGATGTTGCTCGCTGGTCTTATGATGATTGCATTTTATAACGACCTGATGCGCCTTTAATTTTTGGTTAATTCGTCTCCTCCGGATAGTGGACCTTTATGATCAACCGTATAAAACAGTTTAGTCCTATTAAGCAGCTATTAAACCTTCAACAGCTACTTGTCGCTACTATTCTTATATCAGGGTTAGGCATCATCTCTCCGGTTTCTGCGGCACAGTTTGTGTTTGATGATCTGCGGGTTGAAGGTTTGCAGAGGGTGTCGGCTTCCCGTGTTTTTAGTGCCTTTCCTATTGAACTTCGCCAACAGGTGAATAGTGAAGATCTTGTTGAGGCAAGCAAGGCTCTTTTTGAAACAGGCCTGTTTGATGATATTCGCCTTGAGCGCGATGGTTCTTTGCTGATAGTGGTGGTCAAAGAGCGTCCGGCAATCGACCAAATTGTGATCACAGGCAATGACAAGATCAAAACGGAACAGCTTGAAGAAGGGTTGGCTCAGTCCGGCCTGAAAGCCGGGCAGATACTGCAACGGGTTACCCTTGAGCAGGTTGAACTGGAGCTGGAGCGCATGTATCACGGTCTTGGGCGGTACAGTGCCAGTATCAATACTGAGATAGAGCCGAGAGGTGAGAACCGGGTTAACCTGAATGTAAAAATCCGAGAGGGAGATGTGGCGACTATTCGGCATATCAACTTCACCGGCAATGATCGTTTTGACAATGATATCCTGGCTAAACGCTTTGAATTGGAAGCTAAGGCTCATTGGTCTTTGTTTTCATCTGCCAGTCAGTACTCCCGCCCAAAACTTCAGGGGGATATCGAAAGGCTGCGGAACTGGTATCTGGATCGGGGGTATCTCAAGTTTAATGTAGACTCTACCCAGGTTTCGGTGAGTCCTGATCGACTTGATGTCTTTATTACCGTTAACGTCACCGAAGGTAAGTCCTATAAGGTTCGAGATATTAAACTCAGCGGCGATTTGGTTGTGGATTCAGAGGAAATTCTGGAACTTATTGAGCTTAATCCGGGTGATACGTTTTCCCGGACAAAGATGGTGAATACCACTGAAGCGATTCGAAAGCGGCTTGGTAAAGAGGGCTTCACCTTTGCCAATATTAATGCCGTTCCTGAGTTGCATGACGATCAGACCGTTACCCTGACACTTATGGTCGCTCCCGGGAAAAGAACCTATGTACGGCGTATTAATTTTACCGGCAACGTAACCACCAAAGATGAAGTGCTCCGTCGGGAAATAACTCAAATGGAAGCTGCGGTTGCTTCAACTGATGAGATTAAGAACTCAAAGACCCGCCTTGAGCGTTTGGGGTACTTTAAATATGTGCAGGTTGATACACCACGGGTCGGCGGACTGGATGATCAGATTGATGTGAACTACACCGTTGAAGAACAGCCTTCAGGAAGCCTGAGTGCATCTATTGGTTATTCTCAGAACAGCGGTATTATTTTTGGCGCTGGTGTCAAACAATCCAACTTTCTCGGGTCCGGCACCAATGTTGGGTTTAACGTCAGCAAAAGTGATACGGTTCAGAAGTTAGACTTCTCCATTTTTGACCCTTATTACACCCTGGAGGGGGTGAGCCGTGGTATCAATGTTTTCTATCAGGAAAGCAATCTGGAAGATTCTGATATCAGTGGCTTTACTACGGATTCTTATGGAGCAAAAGTGAACTTTGGTTACCCGATTTCGGAAACGACTCGGGTTGGTCTGACGGTTGGGGCTGATAATACCCGCATCTATACCGGTGATGACCCGGTTGAGGAAGTACTGACCTTTATCGAGGATGAGGGGGACAATCACTCGGCCTTCAAATTGGGTGGTTATATTACGGATAACAAACTGAACCGAGGGGTTTTGGCAACCGATGGTAGCTATAACCGACTTTCTTTAGAGGTTGCTGTTCCCGGAAGCGATATGACCTTTTATACCTTGGAGTATAAGAACCGTTACCTGATCGCTTTGAATGACGATTATTCTGTGAAATTCCGAACAGATCTGGGTTATGCAGACGGTTATGGCAGTGATAGCTTGCTACCCTTTTATGAGCATTATTTTGCTGGCGGGCTAGGGTCAGTAAGAGGTTACAGTGGTAACTCGCTTGGCCCAAAAAGTACCCCCACTGATGGTGATGACCCTTCAGCCTTTGGTGGTAATGTTCTGATCGAAACAGGCGTTGAACTCATCTATCCGCTCTGGTTTGTTGAAGACAGAAGCAGTCTTCAGACTGTGATTTTCCTGGATGGCGGTAACGTCTTTATGACTGAATGTAGTCGCGTATCAACGAACTGTAATGAAGGTGTTGAGCCTTCGGAGTTACGTTGGTCAACAGGGCTGGGGCTGACTTGGTTGTCACCAATCGGACCTCTGGATTTCAGTCTTTCCAAGGCACTCAATGCTAAAAGCGATGATGATACCGAGTTCTTCCAGTTCTCTATCGGTCAGACTTTCTGAGCATGAAGCAGTATAAAAGGACTAAATTTATGATGCGTCTTCTGAGTATTTGGACAACCTTTGTTTTGTTCACCGTCATCAGTGCAGGGACTGTAAGGGCTGATCAGAATGCTGATTTTGTTCCGACAAAGATTGCAGTGCTGGATTGGCGGGCCGCCCTTTTAGGCACGGATCAGGCTCGGGTTGAGTTTAAAGCCATTCGTGCCGCCTTGAGTCAGGATGAGCAGGAGATCCGTCGTCTTGCTGATGACGCTAAGCAGCTTCAGGAAAAATTAAAAGCACAGACAGACTCGCTGAGTGCGGATGAGAAGCGACAGCTCAGCAAAGATATTCAGGAAAAAGCTGAAGAGTATCAGTTTCTGGGGCAGCGCCTGCAGAAAGAGCAGCGTCAACGGCAGGAGGCCTATATCCGCGGGGTTCGCCCTCAACTGGATGATGCCGTTCGCCTGGTCATCGAAGCAAAAAAAATCGACCTTTTACTGGATCGACAGGCTGTAACCTTTGTGAACAAAAAACTGGATATCACACAGGATGTGATCACTCAGTTAAACAAAATGCAGTCTGCTGCAGAATAGCGTTACATTTTAAACAGCCAGCCATACTTTCAGACCGTTAATATAGGAGCTGTCGATGTCCGATCGTCCAGAAACCCAATCTGCAGGCCGGAAATATACTCTGGGAGAGTTGGTTGAGATTCTGGGAGGGGAGCTGCGAGGCGATCCGTCTGCTCTGGTTGATGGCTTGGCAACCTTAGAAAGTGCGACCTCTTCCCAGGCAAGCTTTCTTGCAAATCCTGCATATCAGAAACTGTTGCCAGAGTGTAAGGCCGGGGTTGTTCTGCTTAAACCGGGTCAGGCTGAACTCTGTCCAGTCAGCTGTATTATTCTTGATAATCCCTATGCGGGTTATGCCCATATGACCCAGCTTTTTGATCCGGTTGAGATTTGCTCTCCCGGAATTCACCCTCAGGCTATCGTCCACCCGGATGCAAGGGTTTCTCCTCTGGCCCAGATTAATGCTTTTGCTGTTGTTGAGGCGGGAGCTGTGATCGGTGAAGACTCTGTGATTGGAACCCACTGTTTTGTTGGCAGAAACACGATCATTGGAAAAGGTTGCCGACTGTATCCCAATGTCACGCTATATCACGGAGTTGTGTTGGGTTGCGAGGTAACCTTGCACAGTAGTTGTGTGATTGGTGGTGATGGTTTTGGTTTTGCCCCTGAAAATGGTCGTTGGGTAAAGATTGCTCAGCTGGGTGGTGTTATCATAGGTGACCGTTCGGAAATAGGCGCTAATACCAATATTGATCGCGGTGCTCTTGACGATACCGAGATCGGTTCTGATGTGATTATCGATAGCCAGGTTCAGATCGCTCACAATGTTAAGATTGGTGATGGGACTGCCATCGCCGGATGTGTGGGGATTGCTGGCAGTAGTTCTATTGGTCGTCACTGTCTTATCGGCGGAGCCAGTAATATTGCGGGGCATTTAACAATTTGTGACCGCGTCACTCTGAATATGACCACGAATGTTACGGGTGATATCCGGGAGCCTGGGCATTATTCCTCAGGCACGGGTATGTCAGATATGCGCACATGGCGCAAAAATGCGGTACGTTTCAACCAGCTGGATAGCTTGGCGAAGCGAATGAGCAAGATTGAAAAAAGCTTGTCATTAGCCGTAGAAAAGCAAAAAACTTAAAACAGACAGAAGCGTATAATGCGCACCTGTTGCCAAGAGGCAGTCAGGTTTTTTTGAGGTTGAATGAATGGTCATGGACATTAACGAAATTAAAGAATACTTACCCCACCGTTATCCTTTTCTGCTGGTTGACCGTGTTGTGGAGATGGAACTGGGTGAGTCAATCGTTGCCTACAAGAATGTAACGGTAAACGAGCCTTTCTTTAATGGACACTTTCCTCATCACCCGGTAATGCCGGGCGTACTGATTATTGAGGCTATGGCTCAGGCAGCGGGTATCCTTGGTTTTAAAACCATGGAGAAAAAACCAGCAGATGGTCATATCTATTACTTCGTTGGCAGTGACAAGGTGCGTTTTAAGCGTCCGGTTGTTCCGGGAGACCAACTAAAGCTGGAAGCAACTGTTGTGGGGACGCCTCGCCGGGGGATCTGGCGTTTTGACTGTAAAGCTACAGTTGATGGTGAACTCGCTTGTCAGGGTTCAATTTTGTGCGCAGAGAGAGAACTGTGAGTCTGATTCATCCGACAGCTATTGTTGATCCATCAGCGGTAATTGCCGCTGATGTAGAGATCGGACCCTATTCCATTATCGGCCCGGATGTAGAGATTGGGGCGGGTACCTGGATAGGTCCTCACGTTGTTATCACCAAGCTGACAACCATCGGTAAAGGCAACAAGATCTATCAGTTTGCCTCTGTGGGTGAGGATTGTCAGGATAAAAAATATGCCGGTGAGCCCACTCGTCTGGTTATTGGTGACAACAACGAAATTCGGGAAGGTTGCTCCATTCACCGTGGTACTGTGCAGGATGAAGGTATTACCCGTATTGGTAACAACAACCTGATTATGACAACGGTACATATTGCCCATGATGTTGTCATTGGCAATAACACGATTATCGCATCCGATGCCTCCATTGCCGGCCACGTTAAAATTGGTGACTGGGCGATTATTGGTGGTGCCTCTGCGATCCACCAGTTTTGTCATGTTGGCCCGCATTCTATGTGCGGTGGGGCAAGCTATATCTCGAAAGATATTCCTGCCTATGTGATGGTCAGTGGTAACCCTGCTGAATCCCATAGCATCAATGCTGAAGGGCTAAAGCGCCGGGGGTTCTCGGCAGAAGCGATCAGCGAGTTGCGGCGGGCCTATAAAACAGTTTTCCGCAAAGGCCTACGCTTGGATACTGCCATCAGCGAGCTTGAAAGCGGTGACGTTGGTGAAGAGTTGTCTGTCTTTATCCAAAGCCTTAAAGGATCAGGTCGCGGCATTATTCGCTGAAAGTGATTATGCTGCACCGGCTACATCATCAGCCGATAGATTTACAGGAAGACACACATGTCTGATCAGGCTCAGGTTGAACGGCAAAAGCCACTGAGAATTGCTATCGTAGCCGGAGAGTTATCCGGTGATATTCTGGGATCCGGTTTGATTCGGGAATTCAGAAAACTCCACCCTACGGCGGAGTTTTTTGGTATTGGTGGTCCCCGAATGCAGCAGGAAGGTTTTGTCAGTCACTGGCCGATGGACCGCCTCTCGGTAATGGGATTGGTGGAAGTGCTGGGGCGTCTGCGTGAGCTGCTGAATATCCGAAAGGAAGTTCGCGATCTGTGTTTGAAAGAGAAACCTGACCTCTTTGTGGGTATTGATGCACCCGATTTTAACCTGACCCTTGAAGGGTGGGTGCGTGATGCAGGTATTCCTGTGGCACATTATGTCTCGCCATCGGTATGGGCCTGGAAGCAGGGACGGCTTAAGAAGATCGCCCGATGCGTTGATCACATGCTGACGCTACTGCCCTTCGAAGCGGATTTTTATCACCGTAAAAATATTCCTGTGACCTTTGTTGGCCACCCTTTGGCGGATGAACTGCCGATGGATGTGGATCAGAATGGTTGCCGTGATCAGCTGGGGCTATCGAAAGAACGCCCTGTTCTGGCCGTTCTGCCTGGTAGCCGCAGTAATGAAGTTAAATATCTGGGCCAAACCTTTATTGATACTGCGCTACGTTGCTGTGAAGCGATGCCTGAGCTGCAGGTGGCAATCCCTTGTGCCAATGATTTGCGACGTCAGCAGATTGAAGAACAACTGACCGTTGTTAAGCCTGAACTGCGTCAGTGCTTCCATCTGTTTGATGGTATGTCCCGGGAAGTGATTAGCGCTTCTGATAGCGTACTGCTGGCATCCGGTACTGCCGCTCTGGAGGCTATGCTGCTGAAAAAGCCTATGGTTGTAGCGTACAAAATGGCCTGGTTAAGCCACGCCATTATCAGCCGTATGATCAAGGTGGATCATATCTCCTTGCCGAATCTGATCGCCGGAGAAGCGCTGGTGCCGGAAATGATTCAGGATAAGGCGAATGTTGAGTCTCTTAGCGAGCTTCTTCTGGATCGGCTGCAGAACCCTGATAACTATCGCGATCTCGTCGAGCGTTTCTATCAGATGCATCATGAGCTGAAACAGGAAGCCAGTCAGGTGGCTGCCAAAACACTGTCAGCACTGATCGAAGAGCGTGCTTCTTCCGATACATCCGTTAAATCCCACTAAGCGTAAAACCCGAGGTTACGATGGCACAAGATTGCCCTGAACTGGATATTCCCTATCGCGGTAAACTGCTTGCCGGTGTGGATGAAGTGGGACGTGGGCCTCTGGTGGGTTCAGTCGTAACGGCGGCGGTTATTCTCGATCCTGATCAGCCGATTGAAGGACTGACGGATTCCAAGAAGCTAAGTGAGAAGAAACGCGAAAAATTCTTTGATGAGATTCAGGAAAAGGCACTGGCCTGGCATATTGCCGAGTGCTCTGTTGAAGAGATCGACCGCCTGAATATCCTGCATGCCACCATGTTGGCGATGCAGCGGGCAGTAGAAGGTTTAAAACCTGCCGCTGAATTTGTACTGGTGGATGGCAACCGTTGCCCGGAGCTTCCCTGCCCCTCAATGGCGGTTGTTAAGGGGGATCTGCGTCATAGTGCGATCAGTGCGGCTTCGATTCTGGCTAAGGTATACCGTGATCGTCAGATGGCAGAGCTGGAGTTGAAATATCCCGGTTACGGCTTTGCCAAACATAAAGGCTACCCCACCAAGCAGCACTTGGCCGCGCTGGAAGCCTTAGGGCCTATCCCCGAGCATCGTCGCTCCTTTAAGCCGGTTCAGCAGCGGCTTGATCTGTAGTCCGCTTGAGTTTTGAGCCCGCCTGCGGGCCGATGTTCTATGCTTTTCTTCACCTGATACAGTCTTGTATACGAGAACTTTTATGACGCCCTCTTTTGTTCATCTGCGCATTCATACTGAATTTTCTCTGGTTGATGGTCTGGTAAAGATCAAGAAACTGCCCAGTAAGCTGGAAGCCCTGAATATGCCGGCGCTTGCGATTACCGATGAGTCCAATATGTTTGCTCTGGTGAAGTTCTATAAAACGATGCAGGGAGCGGGAATCAAACCGATTTCAGGGGCCGATATCTGGTTGGAGAACGAAGCGGACCCGGCCAAGCCTTATCGCATGACGTTATTGGCGATGAATAATACCGGCTATCGGAATATGACGGAGTTGGTATCCAGGGGCTATCTGGAGGGGCAGCATCAGGGTCGTAATATCCTGAAAGAAGAATGGTTAACGGCCCAGGCCGAAGGCTTGATCGCCCTGTCTGGCGCCAAAGAGGGGGAAGTCGGGCGCCTGTTGGTTGGTGGGCATTACCCGGAAGCCCGGGACGCGCTTCAGAAATGGATGCAGATATTTCCCAACCGTTTTTATCTGGAATTGCAGCGTACCTTCCGATCAGATGATGAGCTCTGTGTCCATGAATCGGTAAAGCTGGCGAGTGAATGTCAGTGTGCCGTGGTCGCTACGAATGATGTGCGTTTTATCGAGCGGGAAGATTTCTGGGCTCATGAGACCCGGGTTTGTATTGGTGAAGGCCGGGCGCTGGATGACCCTCATCGCAACAAAAGTTATTCTGAAGAACAGTATCTGAAATCTCAGGAAGAGATGGCAGAGCTGTTCAGTGATATCCCGGAAGCACTGCAGAACAGTGTCGAGATCGCCAAGCGGTGCACGGTTGAGGTTCAGCTGGGTAAATACTTCCTGCCGGACTTTCCGATCCCCGAAGGCATGACCATGGAAGATTTCTTTCGAAAAATTTCCCATGATGGACTGACCGAGCGTTTGGAACAGCTGTTTGATACCAGCGCCGAAGACTTCCCCAAAACCGAGAAAATTTACCGCGAGCGACTGGATTTTGAGTTGGAAACGATCATCTCCATGGGGTTTCCCGGCTACTTCCTGATCGTAATGGACTTTATCCAGTGGTCGAAAAACAACGGCGTGCCTGTGGGGCCGGGTCGTGGTTCCGGTGCGGGTTCTCTGGTGGCCTATGCCCAGAAAATTACCGATCTTGACCCACTTGAGTACGACCTGCTTTTCGAACGTTTTCTTAACCCGGAGCGTATCTCCATGCCCGACTTTGACGTCGATTTCTGCATGGATGGCCGGGATCGGGTGATCGATTACGTCGCGGAAACCTATGGTCGTAATGCGGTATCTCAGATCGCTACCTTCGGTACCATGGCTGCAAAAGCGGTGGTGCGTGACGTGGCCCGTGCTCAGGGTAAGCCTTATGGTTTGGCTGACAAGCTCTCTAAGATGATCCCGTTTGAAGTCGGCATGACGCTGGAAAAAGCCTTTGAACAGGAAGAGCCGCTGCGGGATTTCCTGGCCAATGATGAGGACGCCGGAGAGATCTGGGAGATGGCGCTGAAGCTGGAAGGTACCGTTCGTGGTACCGGCAAGCACGCCGGTGGTGTGGTGATCTCGCCAACCAAACTGACCGACTTTTCGCCGATTTTCTGTGAAGAGGGCGGTTCCAGTTTTGTTGCCCAGTTTGATAAAGACGATGTAGAAGCCGCCGGTCTGGTGAAGTTCGACTTCCTGGGTCTCAGAACCCTGACCATTATCGACTGGGCCGTTAAGGTGATGTACGACAAGGGACATACCGATTTTAATATCGATAAGATCCCACTTGATGATCCGGATACCTTTAAGCTGTTACAGGAAGGCGAAACTACGGCGGTTTTCCAGCTGGAATCCCGGGGTATGAAGGACCTGATTAAGCGCCTGAGACCCAGTTGTTTTGAAGATATTATTGCACTGGTAGCGCTGTTCCGTCCGGGGCCTCTGCAATCGGGCATGGTAGACGACTTTATTAAACGTAAGCACGGTCAGGAAGAAGTTTCCTATCCACACCCTGACTATAACCATGACAGCCTGATTCCGGTGCTCAAGCCCACTTACGGCATTATCCTCTACCAAGAGCAGGTGATGCAGATCGCCCAGGTGATGGCGGGTTATACCCTCGGTGGCGCAGATATGCTGCGTCGTGCGATGGGTAAGAAAAAGCCGGAAGAGATGGCCAAGCAGCGCGGTGGCTTTATCGAGGGTTGTAGAAATAACAATATCGATGAAGATCTCGCGGGTAACATCTTTGATCTGGTAGAAAAGTTTGCGGGCTACGGTTTTAACAAATCTCACTCAGCCGCTTATGCGTTGGTTTCCTATCAGACCGCCTATCTGAAACGCCATCACCCCGAAGCCTTTATGGCAGCGGTACTGTCTACCGAAATGCAGAACACCGACAAGGTGGTGACGCTGGTGGAAGAGTGCCGTCACATGAAGTTGCCGCTAACGCCTCCGGATGTGAACGCTGGTGACTTTAAGTTTACTGTGAATAAAGACAATGAAATTGTCTATGGCCTGGGTGCTATTAAAGGCGTAGGTGAAGGACCAATCGACTCTATTGTGGCGGCTCGTAACGAAGGTGGACCTTTTAAAGACCTGTTTGACTTCTGCGCTCGCACCGATTCCCGCAAGCTGAATAAGCGTACCGTTGAGGCTCTGATCCGTAGTGGTGCGGTGGATAAGCTCGGCCCGAACCGTGCGGTGATGCTGGCCAGTCTGGAAGATGCCTTTAAAGCAGCCGAGCAGAGTAATATGAATGCCAATATTGGCATGATGGATATGTTTGGAGAGCTGGAAGCGGAAGAAAGCGGTGACCCCTATGCCGAGCATCGTCATGTTCGCCAATGGACTGATAAAGAGCGCCTCAAGGGTGAAAAAGATACTCTGGGTATCTATCTGACCGGTCATCCATTTGATGAGTACGAGGCAGAAGTACGCCGTTTTGCCCGGCAGAGGCTGAGCGACCTGGCGGCCAGTCGGGAGACTCAGAAGCTGGCCGGTCTGATCCTTGATATTCGCACGATGAAGAGTAAGCGGGGTGACACTATCGCCTTTATTACTCTGGATGATCGTTCGGGGCGGGTTGAGGTTTCTGTTTTTGGGGACCTGTTCGACGCTCATCGTTCTGAGCTGCAGAAAGATCAGTTGGTGGTTATCGAAGGCGATGTCAGTTTTGATGACTACTCCGGTAGCCTTCGTGTTCGGGCAAAAGCCGTGACCAGCTTGCTGGCATCCCGGATTCGTTACAGTGATAGTCTGCAACTGAGCTGGGATCAGAAAGCGATTGGTAAAAAACACCTCGACCTGCTGCAGAGCAAGTTGCAGCCCTTTACTGTGACTCAGCCTGATGAAGGGGTCGCTGTAGAGATTACCTATAAACGGTCAGAGGTTTCCGGAAAGGTTAGGCTCTCCGATCAGTGGCGAGTGGTACCGAGCGATGAGTTGATTTATAGCCTGTACGATGGCTTTGGCTTGAAGAGTGTTCGCCTTTCCTATGGCGACTGAGCGGTTTGTTATTACGGTCCAAGCCACCAAAGATAAAGCTTTTGCGCAAAAAAAGTGTTTGAAACAGTCAGACTTCCAGTGCTGAAGCCCGGGCTGGAGTTGTCTGTGGCGTAAAACGGGAACAAAGTAACAGAACGTGACTTTTCAGAAACGCTTTAGCCATCAGCAGAGGTTTTTTTTAGGCGGTCTTTGCCGTACTATTGACGGTTTTAAACATAGTGGGTTTTCCCTGAGCGTGTCGACTCTTAATAGTTGGAAAGCCACGAATACCGATGCTTTAAAGCCAATTGCTCTAAAGTGATCTAAGCCCCAATGGTGCCATCTCTATATGAGAGATTTGTCGGGGGCTGGACAAGACTTATTCATAGCTGCTCCGGTGGCGGCTGTGTGCTTTTAATCGTAAGCATAGAATTTTTAATAGCGTGGACCTATGAATCCCAACTATCTGGATTTTGAACAGCCTATTGCAGAGCTGGAAGCAAAAATTGATGAACTACGTCTGGTTGGCAACGACAACGAGCTGAACATCTCTGAAGAGATCAGCCGTTTGCAGGAGAAAAGCCTCAAGCTGATGGAGGATATTTTCTCCAACCTGACTCCCGCCCAGGTGGTTCAGTTGTCGCGCCATCCGCAGCGCCCTTACACGCTGGATTATGTTAATCATATTTTTACTGACTTTGATGAGCTTCATGGTGATCGTAATTTCGCTGATGATGCCGCTCTGGTTGGTGGTATCGCCCGTCTGGATGATAAGCCGGTGATGATTATCGGTCACCAGAAAGGTCGTTCAGTAAAAGAGAAGGTACGTCGCAACTTCGGTATGCCTCGTCCGGAAGGTTATCGAAAAGCCTGCCGTCTGATGGAGATGGCTGAGCGCTTTAAGATGCCGATCCTGACCTTTATTGATACGCCGGGAGCTTATCCGGGTATCGACGCAGAAGAGCGCGGTCAGAGTGAAGCGATTGCCTACAACTTGGCAGTTATGTCTCGTCTGCAGACACCTATCATCTCAACCGTAATTGGTGAAGGTGGTTCCGGTGGCGCACTGGCGATCGGTGTGTGTGATGAGCTGATCATGCTGAAGAACTCCATCTACTCGGTAATTTCTCCGGAAGGCTGTGCGTCTATTCTGTGGAAGAGTGCTGAGCGTGCTAACGATGCGGCAGAAGCAATGGGTGTAACCGCGGGTCGTCTGCACGAGCTGGGTCTGGTTGATCGTCTGATCGAAGAGCCTCTGGGCGGTGCGCACCGTAACGCTGAAAAAGTAGCGGCAGATCTGAAACTGCAGCTGCTGGAAACTCTGGATCGTCTGAGTGGCCTGAGTAAAGAGCAGCTGGTAGAGCGTCGCTACGAGCGTCTGATGTCTTACTATGCGGGTAACCCCGAACTTGGCAATTGGTAAAAGCCAGGCAGCCGGTAAGATAAACATCTGTCAGGTTCACTGACCTGAATGTGTCAAATAACCCCGATGAGCCAGACTTATCGGGGTTATTTTTTGTCTGAAGATCTGTACTTCAACCCTCTTGAAATAAATGCTTCAACGTCTGGAAAATGAATTTGCCAAGATGCTGACACCTGAACTGCTTGATGGATTGCCTGATCATAACCAGCTTTGGCTGGCGCTGAGTGGTGGACTGGATTCCGTGGTGCTGCTGGATCTGGCGGTGCAGTATTGCGCGTCACGTCAGAAGTCGCTCAAGGTCATTCATGTTCATCACGGCCTAAGCCCTAATGCGGATCAGTGGGCTGAGCATTGTCTGAATGTGTGTCATCGCTATCAGGAAAGGTTCGCTGTTCAAGAAAAGCACTCTATTCAGAAAAAACGCTCGGTATCGGTTCACTGTCAGGTCGAGTGTGTTCAGCTAAATGGTGTTTCATCTATTGAAGAGCAGGCCAGAAAGGCACGTTATCAGGTTTTCAATGATCATCTTCTTGAGGGTGATCTGATCCTGATGGCGCACCATGCCGATGATCAGCTGGAAACCCTGCTGCTCAGGCTGATGCGCGGAGCTGGTGCGCAGGGCTTATCCGGTATGCCGGTCGAGCGGGAGCTGGGGCAGGGTAGGCTTTATCGACCTTTGTTAGCCTTTGAGCGTTCGGAGCTTGAAGCCTATGCTGCAGAGAAAGCACTGAGCTGGGTTGAGGATGAATCAAACCTGAGTGCCGAGTTTGACCGTAATTATCTGCGCCATGAGATAACTCCCCGTCTTAAATCCCGATGGCCCAATGCGACAAAGGTGTCCAGACGAAGCGCCCGGGTGCTGTCGGATGCCGATCAGCTAAACCGTGATCTGGCGGAGATCGATCTGAAAAGTGTAGCGGTTTCCGCGAATACGCTTTCCTGCCCGGCGTTGCTTGAGCTGTCGCCAGCGCGGCAGCGAAACCTGCTGCGCTTCTGGTTGCAGAGCGCGGGCATCCCGTCACCGGACTATCGTCAGCTTATGATCATTCTGGATGAGCTGGTATTGGCGCAGGATGATGCCCAGCCGCTTTTTCAGCGGCCGCAATACGCGCTTCGCCGGTATCGTGATCAGCTTCTGCTTCAGCTGACTGATACACGGGATCCGTCAGATGATGAGGGTCCGTCTGATGATGGACATGCCCAGTCTGACACGGAGCCGGTAAGTATTCGTCGTGATGTCGTGGAAGCCGGTGGCGCTGATCTTGTAAAAGAGGCTGTCGCTTTTCGCATTGACCCTTTTCACGTTGAAGCTTGTCTCCCTGAATCTGAAGCGGTTAAGGACGCAGAGGTTCTGCAGTTGCCTCTGTCGGCTTCTGTTGTTTTAGAACTCCGCAAAGGAGGGGAATCCCTCCGCCTGCCACGCAGGGGCGGTAAAGCACTGAAGAAGCTTCTGCAGGAAACCGGAGTACCGGCCTGGTTGCGGGATCAGGTCAGGCTGTTCTGGCTGGAAACCCAAGAGGGAGAGCGTCAGCTGATTGGTGCCTGGTCACCGCAGGTGGCCGAGGACGGTATCTTCTGGTGGGATATCAGCGTGTTAGAAACGGATGGCAAATGTGATACGCATCCGGTCGTTATCCGCCGTAAATAAGCTTTCTGCACTTATGTGATGGGGTGTTCAGGCGTATAACCGATGTGGCTGATGTTATCTGGTAGGTGTATTGAAAACTGCACATATTATTTTATTTAATGATCCGGTTTTTCTTAATGAATTGCCGCCTTCTGAATTGTGATAGCCAAGGCCTTCTGGTATCCTGCACTCCCATCTATTTTTGTCTATGACAGCCGTCTGGGACAAAAAATTAGTACCCCCCTTCTTTCTTATTTGCAGCATAAAACAGGTTATCCATGACGCGATATATCTTCGTCACCGGTGGTGTTGTTTCTTCTTTAGGGAAAGGCATTGCCTCCGCATCTCTGGCCGCTATTCTTGAGGCCCGTGGTCTGAAAGTTACCATGCTGAAGCTGGATCCGTATATCAACGTTGATCCGGGCACAATGAGCCCTTTCCAGCACGGTGAAGTTTTTGTGACGGAAGACGGCGCAGAGACTGACCTTGACCTCGGTCACTACGAGCGTTTCATTCGTACCAAGATGACTCAGCGTAACAACTTTACGACCGGTCGTGTTTACGAACACGTACTGCGTAAAGAGCGTCGCGGTGACTATCTGGGTGGTACGGTTCAGGTTATTCCTCACATCACCAATGAGATCAAAGACCGCGTTATTGCCGGTGCTGAAGGCTGCGATGTGGCACTGGTCGAGATCGGTGGCACCGTGGGTGATATTGAGTCCCAGCCGTTCCTGGAAGCGGTTCGTCAGCTGAAAGTTGAAGTGGGTTCTGACCGCGCCATGTTTATGCACCTGACACTGGTGCCTTACATCAAGACCGCCGGTGAGACGAAAACCAAGCCGACTCAGCACTCTGTAAAAGAGCTGCGTTCTATCGGTATTCAGCCGGATATTCTGGTATGTCGTTCAGAAGTAGCGATTGAAGCGAACGAGCGCCGCAAGATCTCCATGTTTACTAACGTGGATGAGAAAGCGGTTATCTCTCTGGAAGATGCGGATACCATCTACCGCATTCCAAGCATGCTGCATGCTCAGAATCTGGATGAGATCGTTGTTAAGCGTTTTGGCCTGCAGTGCCCTCCGGCAGATCTGTCTGAGTGGGTTGCCGTTGCTGACGCTAAGCTGAACCCGCTGAAGAGCATCAACATCGCCATGGTCGGTAAGTACATGGAGCTGCTGGATGCCTACAAGTCTCTGATCGAAGCGATTGACCATGCCGGTATTAAGAACCGCACTAAGGTTAATATCGAATATATCGATTCCGAAGATATCGAGCACAACGGTACGGACCGTCTGAAGGATAAAGACGCGATTCTGGTTCCGGGTGGTTTTGGTGAGCGCGGTGTCGAAGGCAAAATCAAGACTGCTCAGTTTGCCCGTGAGAACAAGATTCCATATCTGGGTATCTGTCTGGGTATGCAGGTTGCGGTGATCGAATACGCCCGTAACGTAGCCGGTATGGCAGATGCGCATTCTACAGAATTTACCCACGATACCACTCATCCGGTTGTGGGTCTGATCACTGAATGGGTAAACCCTGAAGGCAAGATCGAAGAGCGTGACCACAGTTCGGATCTGGGTGGCACCATGCGTCTGGGTGCACAGGACTGTAAACTGCTGAAAGGCTCTAAAGCTCGTGAAATTTACGGCCAGGATGTGATTTTTGAACGTCACCGCCACCGTTATGAAGTGAACGACCAGTTTGTTGGCGATCTGGAAAAAGCAGGCCTGATCTTCTCCGGCCGCTCCGCTGACGAGTCTCTGGTTGAAGTGGTCGAGCTGAAAGATCATCCATGGTTTGTGGCGTGCCAGTTCCACCCTGAATTTACCTCAACTCCACGTGACGGCCACCCGCTGTTTACCGGTTTTGTTGAGGCGGGTCTCGCCAAAAAGGCTGCCTCACAGGACAGCTAATCGTTACCCGATGCAAAAGCCCTTTTAATTAAGGGCTTTTGTCTTTCAGCCGCTGCAATCTTTCTGTTGCGGGGCTGAAACACACCGTTTTATCGATATCTGACAGAGAGACGCATCATGTCACAGCCTGATTCACCACAGGACAGTAGCAAGGTTATTGAGTTCGCCGGTCTGCAGTGTGCTAACAACCTGCCCTTTGTGCTCTATGGCGGTATGAATGTTCTGGAATCCCGGGATATGGCGATGCAGATTGCTGAACACTATGTTGAAGTGACTCAGCGTCTGGGCATCCCTTATGTCTTTAAGGCGTCTTTTGATAAGGCCAACCGATCTTCGATCCACTCCTATCGTGGTCCGGGTCTGGAGAAAGGTCTGGAGATTCTGGCGGAAGTTAAACAGCAGTTTAATGTGCCGGTGATCACCGATCTGCACGAGCCGTATCAGGCTCAGCCCGTGGCGGAAGTGGCTGATGTGATTCAGCTACCGGCGTTTCTGGCGCGTCAGACCGATCTGGTTCAGGCGATGGCGCAGACCGGAGCGGTTATCAACATTAAGAAGCCTCAATTCACCAGCCCGGCTCAGATGGGCAATATGGTGGAGAAGTTTGAAGAGTGTGGTAACGACAAGGTGATGATCTGCGAACGCGGTTCCAGCTTTGGTTACGACAATCTGGTTGTGGATATGTTGGGCTTTGATGTGATGCGTAAAGCCTGCAAAGGCGCACCGCTGATTTTTGATGTCACTCATGCTCTGCAGTGTCGTGATCCTATGGGCGCGGCTTCCGGTGGTCGTCGTCATCAGGTGGCTCAGCTGGGCCGTGCCGGTATGGCGTTGGGTCTTGCGGGGCTGTTCCTTGAAGCGCACCCGGATCCTGAGAAAGCCAAATGTGATGGTCCGTCGGCGTTGCCGCTGGCGCAGCTGGAGCCTTTCCTGGCTCAGATGAAAGCCATCGACGATCTGGTTAAAGACTTTGCCCCACTGGATATCCGATAATCCCGGGTATCAAGGTGTCCGCCGGTGATTTGCAGAGGCAGCTTATCGGCCTATTTTTTTGAACAGAGTGTTGTTTGATCCGGTTCTTTTAAACAGATCCCTGTGATCAAAGGATGCTCTGGTCATTTTCAGTCATAGAACTAAATCGTTTCAGTTAAGAAATGACATTTTCTGGAGAAAAACCCAAATGACAGCAATCGTTGATATCAAAGCGCTTGAAGTGCTTGATTCTCGTGGTAACCCAACGGTACAGGCCGAAGTAATTCTGGAATCCGGTGTAAGCGCCCGCGCTTGCGCTCCTTCCGGCGCGTCTACCGGTTCCCGTGAAGCGCTGGAACTGCGTGATGGCGACAAAGGCCGTTACCTGGGTAAAGGTGTTCTGAAAGCCATTGAAGGTGTGAACACTACGATCCGTGCCGCGCTGATCGGTATGGATGCTGCGGACCAGCGTGCGCTGGACAACAAAATGCTGGAACTGGATGGCACTGAAAACAAAGCCACTCTGGGCGCGAACGCGATTCTGGCGGTTTCTCTGGCGGCGGCTAAAGCAGCGGCAGCAGACAAAGGCATGCCTCTGTACGCACACATCGCAGAGATCAACGGCACTGCAGGCCAGTTCTCTATGCCTGTGCCTATGATGAACATCCTGAACGGTGGTGAGCACGCGGATAACAACGTTGATATCCAGGAGTTCATGGTTCAGCCGGTTAACTTCACCTCTTTCAACGAAGCACTGCGCTGCGGTACTGAGATCTTCCACGCACTGAAAGCGGTTCTGAAAGCGAAAGGCCTGAACACTGCGGTAGGTGACGAAGGTGGTTTCGCTCCTAACCTGGCGTCTAACGAAGAAGCGCTGGTTGTGATCAAAGAAGCGATCAGCAATGCCGGTTATGAGCTGGGCAAAGACGTGACTCTGGCTCTGGACTGTGCAGCATCTGAGTTCTACAAAGATGGTAAATACGATCTGTCCGGTGAAGGTAAAGTGTTCGACGCAGAAGGTTTCGGTGATTACCTGGCCGCTCTGACTGAAAACTACCCGATCGTTTCTATTGAAGACGGTCTGGACGAGTCTGACTGGGACGGTTGGGCTTACCTGACTAAGAAGATCGGTGACAAAGTTCAGCTGGTCGGTGACGACCTGTTCGTAACCAACACCAAGATCCTGTCCCGTGGTATCGAAGAAAAGATCGGTAACTCTATCCTGATCAAATTCAACCAGATCGGTTCTCTGTCCGAAACTCTGGACGCGATCAAGATGGCGAAAGACGCAGGCTTCACGGCTGTGATCTCTCACCGTTCCGGTGAAACTGAAGACACCACTATTGCTGATCTGGCAGTAGGTACTGCTGCTGGTCAGATCAAGACCGGTTCTCTGTGCCGTTCTGATCGTGTTGCTAAGTACAACCGCCTGCTGGAAATCGCAGCTGAGCTGGGTGACAAAGCCGTTTATAACGGTCTGAAAGAGATCAAAGGTCAGGCTTAATTCGCCGATCAGATCTTAAACCTGTCCTCAGGGGCAGGTAAAAAGAGGGGAGCCTTAGGGTTCCCCTTTTTTGTCGCTGCTTTTTCACTCATAATGCCAGCTTTATCAATGGCCTCGCTTTTTCGGTAGGGCTGTAATTGATGGCTAACTTATCGGGACTCAGACCGAATCCATGTTTCGTTTTCTTAATTTAATTCTGGTGGTACTGATTCTGTTGTTGCAGATGCGACTGTGGTTTGGTGAAAGCAGTTTGCCGGAAACCTGGCAGCTGGAAAGCCGCATCGAAACCCGTAAGGCAGAAAATGCCGAGCTGGCGAAGCGAAACGATGCACTCGCGGCTGAAGTTGCTGACCTGAAAAGTGGTTTGGACGCCATTGAAGAGCGTGCCCGCTACGAGCTGGGTATGGTACGTCCGAACGAAACCTTTTTTCTGTTGATCGATGAGTCAAAGTCGCCCGCTAAACCTGCTCTTTCTGCTGAGGCGGCTGCCCGGCAGGGAAGTCTGAGCCAGCCGGAAGTGGTCACACAGTGAGCAAAGGCTGAGCTGGAAAACGTCATGACTGAGACTACAACTAAAATATGGTTGGTTATCCCTGCTGCTGGTGTTGGTTCCCGTATGCAGGCCGACCGGCCTAAGCAATACCTGCCCCTGAATGACCGTCCCATCATCGAGCATACCCTTGAGCGACTGGCCAGTGCCTTGCCGCAGGCTGAGTTTGTCATCTGTCTGAACCCGGATGACCCCTACTGGCCTGAGATTCAAAAGCCCGTGGGCATCAGACTGCAGGAGGTTGCCGGAGGCAAAGAGCGGGCGGATTCTGTGCTCAATGGCCTGAAAGCGATTGCGGGTCAGGCATCAGAGGATGACTGGGTGCTGGTGCATGATGTGGCGCGTCCCTGTGTACGGAAAAGTGATATTTCCGCTTTGGTAAACCAGCTTTCGGACGATCCCGTTGGCGGCATACTGGCGCTGCCGGTTGCCGATACCATGAAGCGGGCGACACAGGACAACACCATTTCCGAAACCGTAGACCGTACCGCACTCTGGCATGCTCTGACACCGCAGATGTTCCGGTTTGGTAAGCTAAGCCGTGCTCTTGAGCAGGGCTTGGCCGCCGGCGCGGTCATTACCGATGAGGCTTCGGCACTGGAGTGGTCGGGTTTCAGCCCCAGATTAGTGGCCGGTCATCGGGATAATATCAAGGTTACCCATCCGGATGATCTTGCCTTTGCGGCTCTTTTTCTTAAGTCTCAGGCAGGCGATCTCTAATTCCTCACAGGAGAATTTCAATGCGTATTGGTCACGGTTTTGATGTTCATAAATTTGGCCCGGGCGATCATGTGGTGCTGGGTGGCGTGACGATCCCTTATGAGCAGGGGCTACTGGCGCACTCTGATGGGGATGTACTGATTCACGCCCTGTGTGATGCCCTTCTGGGAGCGGCAGGTCTGGGGGATATCGGTAAGCACTTCCCGGATACGGATCCTGAGTTTAAAGGTGCGGACAGCCGTAATCTGCTGCGCCATGTGATCGGCCTTCTGAAAGAACAAAATTGGGCGGTAGGGAATATCGACAGTACTATTGTCGCTCAGGCTCCTAAGATGGCTCCGCATATTGAATCGATGCGGGCTAAGCTGGCAGCCGATCTGGACGTGGATATCACAGCGGTCAATGTTAAAGCCACTACCACAGAGAAGCTGGGTTTTACCGGCCGTAAAGAGGGTATTGCTGCCCATGCCGTCGTGCTGTTAATACCTAACGTCCAGGGCTGCTGATTCCTGACGCTTAAGGCTTTTAATCTGTAGGGCTTACGCTCTTACTGAACAATCTTCGGGCATAAGCCCTGTATTATTTTAATTGGAACCGAGTGAATGTCTGAATCCTCTTCTGCACCTGCAAGCCAAAGCAACTCTTACGATGAAGATGCCTTGGTATGTCCGTTATCACTTGAGTTTCCTTATGCCTGGGGTGGCCCTGTCGGTCAGGCTCAGCTCCGGGCTGAGCCGGAAGATTTTCAGGTAGAAGAAATTCTGGGCTTTGAGCCGGAAGGCGAAGGGGAGCATCATTTCCTCTGGATCAGAAAGCGCGGTAACAATACTGATTGGGTCGCCCGTCAGCTGGCGCGTTTTGCCAAGGTCGGTTTTAACGCGGTTTCCTATTCCGGCATGAAAGATCGTCATGCGGTGACGTTACAGTGGTTTAGTGTGCATATTCCCGGTCTGGAATCACCGGACTGGAGCGAGTTCTGTATTGAAGGTGTTGAGATCCTGAAAGCGATCCGTCACCGCAAGAAACTCAAGCGTGGCGTGCACCGAGCGAATAAATTTGCCATTCGTCTGCGCGGGTTTGACGGTGATCAGGCCGCTGCAGAAGCTCTGCTGGATAAGATCGCCATTCAGGGCGTACCGAACTATTTTGGCGAGCAGCGTTTTGGCCGCAACGGAAACAATCTGACAAAAGCGGTAGCCCGGGTTGAAGCGGGAGAGTCCCTGAAACTCAGTAAGCGTGACAAAGATGGTCGTGCCATGATGCTGTCGGCTCTGCGCAGCTGGTTGTTCAACCGGATGCTGACCGAGCGTATTGAGCAGGGCAACTGGCAGTCCTGGCTGGAAGGCGATGTTGCAACCTTCTCCGGCAGTCGCAGTCAGTTTGCCATTGAGCTGGGTGATGCCGATGTTCAGCAACGTCTGGAAGATGGTGTGATTCACCCGACAGGGCCTTTATGGGGCGCGGGTGAGCCGAAGGTAACCGCAGCGGCCCGTGCGTTGGAAGCGGAAGTGGCCGGTCGTTATCCGGAGCTGATCGCCGGGATTGAAAGCTCGGGTCTGAACCCGGAGCGCCGTGCTTTGCGTCTGATTCCTGAGCACCTTCATTGGGACTGGCAGCAGGAAAATGGTCAGACAGATCTGGTGCTGAGTTTTATGTTGCCGGTCGGTACCTTTGCCACATCGATGCTGCGGGAAGTGACTCGCTGGAACAGCAGCTTTACGGAAGCTGAAGATCGTTAATTCTTCGCCAGAGTGGCCGGGTGTCGGAAAATATCTGAAACAAACAAAGACAACATGAGGCCGAGAACCGAATGAAATTACTTTTATCAAATGATGATGGTGTTCGTGCCGAAGGCCTGCGGGTTCTGGCAGAACGCCTGTCCGTAGACGCTGATAAAGTAACCGTCGTTGCTCCGGACCGTGACCGGAGTGGGGCCAGTAACTCCCTGACATTAAGTCGTCCGCTATGCCCTGAGACGATGGAGAATGGTTTCCACAGTATTGATGGCACACCGACCGATTGCGTCTATATGGGGCTGTCGCAGCTTTTTCAGTCTGAGGCTGACCTTGTGATCGCCGGTATCAACCATGGCGCCAATATGGGGGATGATGTGCTCTACTCCGGAACGGTTGCGGCAGCGACAGAAGGGCGTTTTCTCGGTGTACCCTCTATTGCCGTTTCTTTGGCCGGTAAGACGCACTTTGCCACGGCTGCGGAGTTTGTTGCGCGTTTATTGCGGGGCTACCACTCTCTGGATCTTCCTGCGGGCAGCATTCTGAATATCAATGTGCCGGATCTTCCCTATGAGGAGATCAGGGGTATTCGTCTGACCCGTTTGGGTAAGCGCCATCCTGCCGGTGAGCCGGAAGCGGTACTTGATCCCCGGGGAAAACAGCGCTACTGGATTCCGGCGGCTGGAGGTACCCGTGATGCGGGGCCTGAGACCGATTTTTATGCTGTTGCCGAAGGTTTTATCAGCATCACCCCTTTGCATGTGGACCTGACTCAGAACAGCGCCAGAGAAAATCTGGCCAGTTGGTTAGTATCCGTCAGCTCTGCAACAGAACTGGTGGCAGATTAAGGAGCGCCGATGACTGAGCATATTTTAGACGCGAAGTGGAATCTTCAGGGGATAGGTATGACATCCCAGCGTACCCGGAACCGCATGGTGGATCGTTTGCGTGATCAGGGAATCCACAATGAAGAGCTGCTGACCTTAATGGCGAAAATGCCACGGCATATTTTTCTTGATGAAGCCCTCTCTCATCGGGCTTACGAGGATATCTCCCTACCTATAGGTTGCCAGCAAACCCTGTCCCAGCCCTGGGTTGTTGCCCGCATGACGGAGCTTCTGCTGGATATGCCGGAGCGCCCGAACAAGGTTCTGGAGATAGGCACAGGCTCCGGTTATCAGACCGCTATTCTGGCGTCACTGTTTAAGCAGGTGGTCAGCCTGGAACGTATCAGTAGTTTTCAGCCAAAGGCGAAAGAACGGTTTCAGGCGCTGGAACTGTCTAATATCGAGTTGCACCATGCCGATGGTTATGAGGGCTGGGATGCAAAAGCTCCCTTTGATGCCATTCTGGTGACGGCAGCTCCGGCATCTGCGCCACCTAAGTTAGTATCTCAACTGAGTGAAACCGGCGTTATGGTTTTGCCGGTCGGGGAAGGTGAAGAGCAGTCTCTGACCCGTGTGACGCGGAATGAATCCGGTCATACCTCTGATGTTATTGCACCGGTGCATTTCGTACCGCTGCAGCAAGGTGTTGTTTAACGCATTCTGTGAATCGCTTGTTTTTGTATAGGGAGTATCCTGATTGAACACCTCTAAGCCGTCCGATCCAAACCAGACTCATTCAGACCAACCTCAGCCTGATCGATCAAAGGCAGAAGGGCATCGGCATCCCCGCGTGGCAAAACATCAGTATGGTATCCGGGTTTTCTTTAAAGGTATGGCGATGGGGGCAGCGGATGCGGTGCCCGGTGTTTCCGGTGGCACTGTTGCGTTTATCACAGGTATCTACGAACAGCTGATCGAGTCGATTCGCAGTATTAACCCCGGCCTGCTGCTGACCTGGCGAAAAGAGGGTTTTAAAGCGGTCTGGCAGAAAATGGATGGCACCTTTCTGGTAACCTTGCTGGCGGGCATTATCAGCAGTATTTTGCTGTTGGCTCATATCATCAGCTATCTGCTGGAAGAGCAGCCTGTACTCCTTTCATCATTTTTCTTTGGGCTGGTCAGTGCATCAGTACTGACTATTTACGGTGAAATTCAAGACCGCAGCTGGAAGACAACCTTAGCCTTGTTTGCGGGTGTCGTGCTGATGATGCTGATTAATCAGCTGATGCCGACTCTGGATGTGGGTAACCCTCTTCATGTGTTTATTGCCGGTTCCATTGCGATCTGTGCGATGATTTTGCCGGGTATCTCCGGTAGCTTCCTACTGTTGATGATGGGCGTGTATGGCGGTGTGATGCATGCGGTGAAGAATCTGGAGCTGATCACCATGCTATGGTTTGCCGGAGGTTGTGCGGCAGGTATTCTGAGTTTTTCTCAGGTGCTGAGCTGGTTATTTCACCGTTTCCGTCAGACCACATTAGCGCTGTTAACCGGTGTTCTGATTGGTTCTCTGTCCCAGATCTGGCCCTGGCGTCAGGTGGTATCTTACAAAATAGATAACCATGGTAAAGCCGCGCCTATCACCCATGACAATCTTCTGCCCTCTGCTTACGGACAACTAACCGGTATGGATCCTCAGATGGTGCCTGCCATTATTCTGATGATTCTTGGATTTGCATTGGTCTGGTTTTTTAATCGGCAGAATTAAAAATAAATTAATCGAATGATGGGTTTTGATTAACTTCTCTATCTTACTGATCTTCAAGGCTGTTTGATGTTTTTCAGGCAGCCTCTTTTGTTGCAATGAATTTTTTTCATTGATGTTTTTTTAATGGATTTTAAAAAATTGGTTGCACACTCTCCTCAGAACGTTATAGCGTCATAGGTACAGAGTAACTGGGAGTCCCCTTGGTTACCTGTAAAGTCGCAAAGCATTTCTTAAAGTTGATCGGTGAAAAATTATTATAAATCAAATGATTAGCTGCTTTGCAAAAGACCTGGAGGTTCACGCAGCGTGAGCCGGTGATGAAAACTTCAATGAATTGAGCACAGATGTTCAAACAACGTACTAAAGGCCATTTTGGTCGGTTGTGATAATTTGGTACATAGGAAGTAGAGCAGTCACAACACCCAGCCACAGGCCTGTATTGATAAAAATAACAGTGAAGGTGCTTTCTTTTAAAGAACCTCACCACAGGACATGGGAATACTGCTATGACGACTTTAGATCATGATTTTGAAACAGAGCATACCTCCGTATTAGGTACGGACAAACATTCCGATTCTCTGTCCGCTGAGAAGCAGGCGGAAGCAGATTTTGAACGCGCCCTTGAGCGTGAAGATAAGTCTGAGAAAAGTCTGGATGCCACTCAGCTTTATCTCAATGAGATAGGTTTCTCCCCTCTTCTCTCCCCGGAAGAAGAAGTTTATTTTGGCCGCCTTGCCCGCAAGGGTGACGAAGCAGGCCGACGCCGTATGATTGAAAGTAACCTCCGACTGGTGGTTAAGATCGCACGTCGTTATCTGAACCGTGGACTCTCACTGTTGGATCTGATTGAGGAAGGTAATCTTGGTCTGATCCGGGCTGTCGAAAAATTCGATCCTGAACGAGGCTTCCGTTTTTCGACCTATGCTACCTGGTGGATCCGTCAGACGATTGAGCGTGCGCTGATGAATCAGACTCGTACTATTCGTCTGCCAATTCATGTGGTGAAAGAGCTGAATGTCTACCTGAGAGCGGCTCGTGAACTGACCCAGAAGCTGGATCATGAAGCGACAGCAGAAGAGATTGCAGCATCTCTGGACCGCCCGGTTGAGGCTGTGGAAAAAATGCTGGGCCTGAATGAGCGTGTTACTTCCATGGACTACCCGGTTGGTGGTGATATGGATAAGCCTTTGGTTGAAACCATCGCCGATGCAGAAGATATGGATCCGGCCAGCATGCTGCAGAAAGATGACTTCACTCAGCATATGGATCTCTGGTTATCTGAATTGACTGAGAAGCAGTCTGAAGTGGTGGTTAGACGCTTTGGTCTGCACGGTTACGAGCCCTCCACCCTTGAACAGGTGGGTGAAGAGATCGGCCTGACCCGTGAGCGTGTTCGTCAGATTCAGGTTGAGGCCCTTCGCAGGTTGCGTCGTATGATGGAGAAGCAGGGGATCTCAATAGAGTCTGTCTTTGCTGACTGATCTTCTGACCTTTGCTGTTATAAAGCCATGGTTCACGCCATGGCTTTTTTATTGTCACAATACCCTTGTATAGCTTTTTTAGCAGGAAAGGGAGGCATCTACATATAAACGTCATTTTCAGGCTTTAAGCTTTTTGATTGATATCTAAGTTTCATCTCTTATGCATACTTAAAGCACGTTTGTAGCAATTTTGTCATTTTTCGCTGGTGTAATGATTCCTGTCGCGAAGGGGTATCCCTGCGCCGTTTTATTGGAGATGACATTTCAATGGCACATACCGCCGAGTTGCTTGATATTATTGAATCGCAACAGATCAGCACCCTGTTTCAGCCAATTATTAGTGCTCAGGGGCAGTCTATTTTTGCCTATGAAGCGCTAAGTCGGGGGCCTGCAGACAGTTTTTTTTGTAGTCCGATTCGCTTGTTTGAAGAAGCGAAGCGTCAGCAGCAATTGTTTGCTCTTGAGGGCGTGTGCCGTAGTCGTGCTATTGAAAACTTCACCCGACAGCAGTTACCGGGAAAACTCTTTCTGAACGTCACTCCTGAAACGCTTCTGCAAGCAGACCATCACAAAGGCTTAACATTAGACCTGTTGAATAACTATGGTCTGCGACCTGACCAGGTCGTGATTGAAATTACCGAACATTCCCCAACGCATGATTATGAACTGATGTGTCGCGCTGTACGTCATTACCAGGGAGAGGGCTTCTCAATCGCCCTGGATGATCTGGGAGCGGGCTATTCCAGCCTCCGTCTCTGGTCTGAGTTGCAACCGGAGTACGTCAAAATCGACCGCCACTTTGTCTCTGGCATCGATAAAGATAAGGTAAAGCGTGATTTTGTGCGCTCTATCGTTGAAATTGCCCGGGCCGTTAACAGTCAGGTGGTGGCAGAAGGTATTGAAACCCGTCAGGAATTTGAAGCGCTGTCAGAGATTGGTGTTGATTATCTGCAGGGTTATTATTTTGCCCGGCCACACCCTAACCCGGTTCGGGAAGTTCCACAGTCAACTCAGATGGTCTGGCAACAGATCAAGGAGAGTAGAGAGATGTACAAGGATGATGGGCAAATCGGCCGTCTTAAACTGGATATCCCCCCAGTGACGCCTGAAACCCTGGTGGAAGAGGTGGTGGATATCTTTGAGCAGAATGAGCACTGGTTTTCTGTCCCCGTTGTTTCCGGTGGGATTCCGGTTGGAATGATCAAGCGTTCTCGGTTATTGCAAAAACTCAGTAAAGCTTTTGGGCGTGATCTCTACAGTAAAAAGCCGATCAGTCAGATTCTGGATCAGAATGTTATGACTGTAGAGCGCCACATGAGAATGGAAAAGGTAAGCCAGCTGGTGACTCAAAGGAACCGCAACAGGTTGGAAGAAGACTTTATCATCACAGAGAATGGTTACTACTACGGTGTTGGCCAAGTGATCGATCTTCTGCGTATGATCACTGAGATGCAGCTGAAAAGCGCGCAAAACTCAAACCCGCTAACGGGTCTGCCGGGTAATATGCTGATTCAGGAGCATATCGACCAGTTAATTGCCAGTAAGACTAACTTTGTCACCTGTTATTTTGATCTGGATAACTTTAAGCCCTACAACGATCAGTATGGGTATGCCAAAGGTGACGATATTCTTCTGAGTGTTGCCCAGCTTCTGAAAAAACACAGTCATCCTCAGCTCGATTTTGTGGGGCATGTGGGTGGTGATGATTACGTGGTGATTTTTCAGAGCGCTGACTGGCAAGGTTATGTACAGGCTGCTCTTGAAGAGTTCAGTCAGCATCGTCGTAGCTTCTATAGTCCGGATCATTTGGGCGATGGGGGGATTTGGGCGGAGGATCGATTCGGAGAGAAGCGTTTCTTTGGCCTGATGAGTATCTCTGTTGCTGCGATCGATTCAGAGTCGGCAGATTTTGGTTCGGCTAAAGAGATTGCCAGCCAGCTAAGTCATATTAAGCACGAAGCTAAGCACTCCAAGGGTAACAGCTTAGTGGCGCAGCTGGCGGGCTCTGTTGTGAATCTGTTCTCAGAATCAGAAGAGTGTCTTGCCTGATTGTTGCTCTTTTGAAGGCTGTCACAGAACTGTCATTAAAATGTCGCAACACTGTCTTTTAGCCTGTGTATAACAGGTATTACTGAAAGCAAGAAACGATAGGTTGGTAAAAAAGCTAACCGCGAAAATGACATGATAATGAGATAATGAGATAATGACTATGAAAATGACAGAACTACACCATCATCTGCAACAGCATCCGGCAACCGATATCCAGATCCAGTCTCACCATGAAGGTGTGTACTTCACTGTTGAGATCAGCCACGAAAATACAAACTATCGCCTGCAAGGGCAAAAAGGAAAACCTCTGGTCTTTCGAGATGAAGAAAGTGCCCGTGATATGTTGCAGCAACTGGGTATTCAACAGGTTAAATCCCGCCGTATTCTTTCCCGTCTTTCTGCTTTGGCCCAACCGGTACTGAATCAGGGCTGGCGAACTCAGGTCGCCTGATCGTTGCACCCTAAATAAACCATTTTTTTTTATTCTCAAGGACACGTTATCATAACAGCACCGTATAAGAGCCTCAGATGCTGAGTTGCATACCTTCAGGGTGCAAGCGATAAAGCCGGGTTGATGTGTTGTAAACAGGGAATAACGATGTCCGATGTTACCTTAGCTGCAAATGCAGTGTCCGCCGTTACCGGATCCGCGCGTAATGGCCGTGATTCAAACCTTCGTCAGGGGGTGCTCCTGGTTAATCTGGGTACTCCTGATGCTCCTACCCCTGAGGCGGTAAAACGCTATCTTGCTGAGTTTCTTCATGATCATCGTGTGGTCGACCTGACCCGCTGGCTGTGGTGTCCGATTCTGCATGGCATCATTCTTCAGGTTCGTCCTAAACGGGTAGCAAAAGCCTACGCAGGAGTCTGGACGGACAAGGGGTCTCCTTTACTGGCAATCAGTCTGCAGCAGCAGGCAGCGATAAAAGCTGAACTGAATCAGCGCGGGCTGGATCTGCCGGTCGAGCTGGCGATGACTTACGGTAATCCTTCCATCGATAAAGGTTTGCAGGTGTTGGTGGATCAGGGGGTGGAAGAGGTCATTGTATTGCCACTGTACCCGCAATATTCTGCCACCACCACAGGTGCTGTATTTGATAAGCTGGCTAAGGTCATTGCCAAGCGCCCGGAGTTTCCGGCGATTAGTTTTATCCGGGATTATTGCCGTCGCGACCGTTATCTGGAGGCGCTGGCGCAATCGGTTAAAGATCACTGGCAGGAACATGGCAAAGGTGAGCGGCTTCTGATCTCTTTCCACGGTATTCCCAAGCGTTATGCGGATAATGGTGATCCGTATCCCCAGCATTGCCATTACACTGCTGAACAGCTCGCGTTGAGGCTTGGTCTTGATGCTGGAGAGTGGTTGTGTAGTTTCCAGTCTCGTTTTGGTCGTGAAGAATGGTTGCAACCCTACACCGATAAAACTCTGGAGCAGTGGGGGCCGGAGATCGGTCAGGTTGATGTCATCTGTCCGGCATTTGCTGCGGACTGTCTGGAAACACTGGAAGAGATTCAGGTAGAGAACCGGGAGATTTTCTGTGAAGCCGGAGGCGAATCGCTGAGCTATATTCCGGCGTTGAATGATCGGGAAGACCATATTAGCTTGCTGGCAGATCTGATTCAGGAGAAGGTGCACGCCTGATATTGAGCATTCCTGCGTGATGCAATAAGCCCTGCTGTCGGATAGATCGCAGGGCTTTTGTTATTAGCGGTTCAGTTTTGGCGTTGTTTGCATCAGAACAGGCGTGCGAGCAGCGCTGTCACAGCGGTCTCCACACGCAGTATGCGATCACCCAGATGCACTGGCTTTAGGCCTGCTTCGACCAGCTTTTCCACTTCGTAGGGTATAAAGCCACCTTCCGGGCCGATGGCCAGAGTGGTTTGTTCTTCGAGGCCGCGCGGACAGGCATCCGGGCTTCCGGGGTGCGCCACTAATCCACGGGTACCGGCAACAATCTCCGGCAAGCGATCTTCAACAAAGGGTTTAAACTGGGTTTCCAGTGTGACTTCTGGCAGCAGCGTATCCTTGGCCTGCTCAAGGCCCAGTATCAGGTTGTCATGAATTTTTTCCGGTTTCAGCTCCGGAGACATCCAGTAACTTTTCTCAACCCGCTTAGTATTCAGCAAAATCAGCTGTTTCACCCCCAGGGTACTGATATGTTGCAGTGACCGAGCCAGCATACGGGGGCGTGGAAGTGCCAGAATCAGGGTGAGTGGCAAAGGTGCAGGAGGTTGCTGAGTAAAAGAGGTTTGCAGGATGACGCCATTAGAATCGGATTGCATCACAATACCCGAGCCCATCAGCTGATTCAGGCGGCCCACTTTAAGTTGGTCACCCACCGCAGCACGGTGCACTTTCTGGATGTGTTGAGCTCTGTGATCGGTCAGATGAGCTTTATCTTCGGTGATAAAGTCCGACTGGTACAGTAAGATTAAATTCATCGTCATACCCTGCCTCAAGAAGCAGGCATCATAATCTCACCAGCCCGCATTGCAAGTTTCGTTAGCCTTGCCGGCGATGAGAAGCGACAAAAAGAAGGTTTCCCCCTATGGCTACAAACTCAATGACAGACTATCTGGTACAGTTGACTCAGGATGAAAAGCCCGCTCTGGTTTATATCATGGATCCCATGTGCAGCTGGTGCTGGGCGTTCAAGCCGGTATTAACAGAGATTAGGAACACCTTTCCGGAATTAGGTTATTACACATTGGCAGGCGGTTTGGCTCCGGATAGTGATGAACCGATGCCGGATGCACAGCAAGAGCAAATAGCTGCGACCTGGAAAAAGATAGAGGCAATGGTGGGGACTAAGTTTAACCATGATTTCTGGCGGGCTTGGCAGCCCCGACGTTCAACCTATCCTGCTTGTCGTGCTCTTTTGCTGGCCAGAAAAGAAGGTAAAGAAGATGCGATGATTTCTGCGATTCAGCAAGCCTACTATGGGGATGCAAGAAATCCGTCGGATAGTGATACATTGATTGATTGCGCCAAAAAGATAGGTATGGACGGCAATGTGTTTGAACTGGCGTTGAGCAGTGAGGCTATATGGGACGAGTTTGAAAATGAGCTTGCCTTCAATCACCATTTGGGCGTTCGAAGTTTCCCGACTTTAGTGCTGAAAACCACAAATAAATGGTTTGAAATTGCTCTGGATTATAAAGACGCATCCGTGATGATTAATCAGATTCACCAGAGACTGAATCGCTAGTCCTCCTACTTTATAGCGCGGAGGCCTGATCGGTTTCGCTATTAGCGGATTCCGTTTTTTTCATCGACTTCAGCAGCTCGGCATGTTGCATCATGTTTGCACGGCCCGCATCAAGCTTTTCGATGATGGCTTTAAAATCAGTAACAAAGCGATCATTATTATCACTGATTCTCTGATTCAGAGCGACAATTTGACGAAGTGTATCTAATGACATAGGAGTGTCTCCCTTCGGTTAACACGACAAATAAGTTGTATTTATTTGGCTTGTTTTTATTGAAGCAAAAGGTATTCATTTAATAAATGTTTTAAATGAATCTTTTTGTAACCAATACACCGAAGGGAGTGAGCTATCAGACCTGAGGCCTGATTCCTGCTCTTCTTCGGCTTTTTGCCGAAGAGGTCACTCCTCCTATTTTATCCTTAAGCCTGGAGCGTTTAAGCTCCAGCTGCCCCAAAAGAGATTCCAGCTCTGCCAGCAGCTGATCGCTGCGGTAAAAATGGCTCCTGCATGATGTTAAATGTTTCATTCGTTCCCTCACTGGATATGATTTTTGTTTTTCCAGATATTTGATGTGGGACTTTGAGAATGGCGATTTCTGACGATAATGTTAACCCATAAGTCTGATAAAACACTTTTGTTTGATCTATATCAAGGCGATTAAGTTGTATGTTTGATGGATCAATAGCTGCTTTTTGTCCGGGATTGGAAATATAGGGTTATAGAGCAAAATAGTGATCTGAATACGGTTGCCGTAATGTTATTTTGTGTAATATTAGGTGTTTAAATTTTATCTTACCCGAGGTAGGCAAAAAATGTTTCCACAGGGATGTTACCACCGTGAATCAGGTGTCATGGTTTTTATCCTGTTGCTGCTATTCATGCCCTTTTTACCGGCATTTGCTGACAGCGGTGAGAAGACTCAGGTTGCCCTGACGGGGCAAGAGCAACAGTGGCTGGATGGCCGTATGGGCATTGTGACGGTCGGCATCGCTTTTGTGCCGCCGCATACCCTTTCCCAGGATGAGGATGGTCATTACCGAGGTGTGGCTATGGACTTCCTGACGCTTCTGGAAAAGAAACTGCCTCTAAGTTTCAAAACCCGTTTTTATCCCTCATATGCGGAGATGCTGGAAGGTGCAAAGCAGGGGGAGGTGGATATGGTGTTTGCAGCGTCAGCAACACCGGAGCGCGAAGAATATCTGTTGTTTACTCCGCCTTATACATTTCTGGCTAATAAGATTTTTGTCCGTAAGACCTCTCCGGATTATAAGGACGTTGGTGAACTGTCAGGAAAAACGGTTGCTGTTATTCGACGTACTGCGATTGCAGAGCATCTGAGGCTCTTTAATCCGGATATCAATCTGCTGGAACTTAAAAGCTCCCGTGATCTTATGCTAGCGGTTTCTTCCGGTAATGCTGATGCGGCTATTTCTGTGGTTGCCAGTGCCTGGTGGCATATCAAGCAAGAGGGCATCAGTAATCTCGATGTTAGTGGTGATGCTAACTTCAGTTATGCGGTGCGCTTTGCTACCCGGAAAGATCTTCCTATTTTGGTTTCTGTCTTAGAGAAGGGGCTTTACAGTATCAGTGATGCTGAACGTGATCTGATCCATCGTCGTTGGCTGCATCCGGAGATATCCGGAGTGATCAACAAAGAGCTGGTATATCGCTATGGTGGAATAGCTTTTGCTTTGTTTCTGATGGCGTTGGTGGTTTTTGCACTTTTCTCCGTGCGCCGGCTGCGCCGTGAAGTCAACCAGCGGCTGATTACTGAAAAGGCACTTCGGGTCAGTGAAGAGCGCTTTGAGCTGGCAGTACGCGGCACTAACGACGGGATTTGGGATTGGAATCTGGAAACAGACCAATTGTATCTGGCTCCCCGTTTTCTGGAGATTCTTGGTCAAAAAGTACAGGAGTGCGGTCAGGAGTGGAAAAGCACTGATATGTGGCTTAAGCGGGTTCATCCTAAGGATCTTTCTGACGTCCGGGAGGCGGTTAAAGCGCATATTAAGCGACATGAAATATTGGATATCCGATATCGGGTACGCAGCGAGCAGGAAAGCTGGTTGTGGATCCGGATGCGAGGTCAGGCCCAATGGAACAAGCAGGGCCGTGCGGTTCGTCTGTGTGGTTCTATTATGGATATTACAGAGAGTAAGCGCTCAGAGGATGAGGTGCGTCGTCTGGCTTACTTCGACCAGCTGACAGGTGTTGCTAACCGTGAACGCTTCAAATTAAGCCTTCAGGGGGCTGTGAATAAACTGAATATTCAGGGCCGCTCGTTTGCGGTGATGTTTGTCGATCTGGATCATTTTAAACTGATTAATGACTCTCTCGGGCATCGAATCGGTGATCTGCTGCTGTTTCGGGTTGCAGAGCTGATCCGGCGTGTATTGCCGCCATCCAGTTTCTTGGGGCGTCTGGATGGTGATGAGTTTGCGATCTTACTGGATGAGCCTAAAAGTGTGCTTGAAATCCGACACTGGGCAGAACACCTACAGCAAGAGCTGACCCAGCCTATGATCCTGGATGGACATGACCTGCGGGTCTCCGGCAGTATCGGCATCTCTTACTGGACTGATGGGCCTGCGACTATTGAGCAGGTGATGGAGCAGGCTGATATTGCTTTGTCCGAAGTGAAACGGGAGCAACGGGGCCACTACCGCTTCCACGAAGCACAGATGAGTCAGCGGATTTTTGAAAATACCCTTCTGGCCAAAGATCTGGAGAGTGCTCAGCACAATGGCGAGCTTTTTCTGATGTTCCAGCCTCAGATCGGTTTGCAGACGGAAAAAGTCATCGGTTGTGAAGCCTTGATTCGCTGGCATCATCCGGAGCGCGGGGTGATCTCTCCGGTTACTTTTATCCCCCTTGCTGAAGAGCGGGGTCTGATACACCAGATTGGCCGCTGGGTGATGGATGAGGCCTGTCGACAGGCCCGGAGCTGGTTGGACCAGGGTGTGAACTTTGGGGGGATTGGGGTGAATGTTTCCTCGTTGCAGCTTCTGGCTCAGGGATTTGTCGAGCAAGTTGAGTCGATTCTGGCCCAACATCGTGTGCCGGCCAAATACATTGAACTTGAGATAACAGAGACGGTTTTGGTGCAGGATATCCGTCAGGCTGAGATGGTGATGAATCGTCTGCGGGCACTGGGAATTCGTTTCTCTATTGATGATTTTGGCACGGGGTACTCTTCACTTCTTTATCTGCAGCGTTTACCTATTGGGCGTCTCAAGCTGGCTCAGGAATTTGTACGGGATACCATGACTACCGAAGGTGGTTTACAGGGACAGAATGAAGCGGTTGTCGCAGCCGCGCTTCAGTTGGGTAAGAATCTGAAAATTCCGGTGATTGCTGAAGGTATTGAAACCTTTGCACAGTTTGAGTGGCTAAAGCAGCAAGGGTGTGACGAAGGGCAGGGTTATCTGTTTGCTAAGCCGATGTTGGCATCCGATTTTAGTGCATTTACGCATCATACTGAGTCCCACGGTATCTTACCGGTGCCGGTTGATCCGGAGAACACCATGATGGTGAGCTGAGGGTTGTCAGCAAAGAAGGGTATGGCTTAAAAAGGTCATTTAAGAAAAAAGGGTCACTTAAGAAGTGGCCCTTTTTAGTGGGTGCTACTTAGTGGGTACTACATAGTGGGTACTACGGCGTTGGGTTAGCGACTGATCGCTTCTGCTATCGCCTGGCTCAGACGTTCCAGATTGCTATCATTAATCCCGGCGATGTTAATACGGCCGGAATCGACAGCATAGATTGCATATTTTTCTTTCAGATACTTCACTTCAGTCTTGCTCAGACCTGAGTAAGAGAACATACCTTTCTGTGCGGTAATAAAGCTGAAGTCACGCTCCGATGAGAGTGATTCCAGGTTTTTTACCAGCTCGTTACGCATACGGTGGATACGGGTGCGCATCTCGGCCAGTTCCGTTTCCCACTGCTGGCGCAGGGTTGAATCAGACAAGATCGTCGTCACGATTGCTGCGCCATGTGCCGGTGGGTTGGAGTAGTTCGCACGAATACAGTTGCAGGCTTGTGAGAAGACATTACCACAATGCTCTGCCTTGGCGGCAACCACACTTAAAGCACCAATACGCTCATTGTAGAGGCCGAAATTTTTCGAGCAGGAGGTTGTGATCAGCGCTTCCGGACACTTCTCCAGAATCAGTTTCATGCTCTGTACGTCTTCTTCCAGACCGTCACCAAAGCCCTGATAGGCGCAATCGATCAGAGGCAGCAGGCCACGTTCTGATACCACTTCGCTGATCTGTTTCCACTGTTCCAGAGTCGGATCGATACCGGTTGGGTTATGGCAGCTGGCGTGCAGCAGAATCACATCGCCGGCAGGTATCTGGCGGATCGCATCCAACATATTGTCAAAGGCCAGAGCGTTCTGCTGCGCATCGTAGTAGGGATAGGTACGCACTTCAACACCTGCACCGGCAAACACGTGGAAGTGGTTGGACCAGGTCGGATCACTTACCCAAATTTTAGCTTCAGGGTTCAACGCATTAATCAGATCTCCTGCGACTCTCAAAGCACCCGTGCCACCAGGGGTTTGTGTTGTTGCAATTCGTTGTTCGGTAATCAAAGGGTGGTTTTCACCCAGCATCAGGCCTTGCAGCAACGGGGCTAGCTCTGGGGCTCCTGCCGGGCCGATATATCCTTTGCTCTGTTCATTCTCCAGAATCAGGCTCTCTGCTTTTTTTACCACCGGAAGAATAGGTGTTCGACCATCATCATCTTTGTAAACACCAACTCCTAGGTCGATTTTGGATGGTGTGGGATCTTTTTTAAATTCCATCATGAGGGCCAGTAAGGCATCACCGGGAATTGCTTTTACATTCTCAAACATGGATGGCTCCAAAGCAGTAAAACGGTTTTAAAGTTATTGTTTTGGCAGGCCTGATTGATAGGTAGCCATTGTAACTTGTTGATAATAACGTCTTTCCGGATAGGGCTTACGCGTAGGTCAAAGGCCAACGGCGTAAAAGAAGAGCTGGCTGTGTAAGATTATTTTTACAGTTTGAAAAGGTGGCGTAAGCTCTGGTGTAAGAGTGGATGAGATGTATGGAAAAAATTACGAGCAGTCGACCATCCCGTGGAAATATTTTAAGACAAGAAAAAGCCCGATAATTTTCGATCTGAATTATCGGGCTACAAACTCTTATCTATCTATTGAGATTAAATCGGTTATTGGCGGACAGGGTTAGTGTCCGATGCCGGTGCCAACTTCCAGTTCATCCAGCCAGTCCAGGAAGCGCTGTACATCACGGCCTTTAAAGATGGCGCCGTGCTGGGGAGCCATATATTCGATATCCAGCTGGCGTACACGACGAACCCAGTCTTTTTTAGCCCGGTTGGAAGGCATCCAGCGTTGGTGGAAGAGGCGCATTTTTTCAACATGGGCGTCGAAGTCTTCCACAAACAGAGGCGCACCATCCGGCAGAAGAGCGGCACCGATATCACCACTCATCAGAATCTTAGCCTGGGGGTCATACACACTGAAGTTACCTGAAGAGTGCATGTAGTGTGCTGGGATAAATTGGATTTCAATATCATCCAGGCGAATACTCTTGCCTTCATCCGGCAGCGGGTTGTAGCGGATGCTGTTGCAGCCGAAGTGACGCAGAAACCCTTCCCACAGCCAAGGGGCATGTAGCTCGGCATGGGGCAGGGTTTTATCCCACAATCCAAGAGACGAGATGATATCCGGGTCCTGATGTGAGGCAAACAGGTGGGTAATCTGATTGACCGGAACGTGGTGGACGACCGCTGCCAGCATCGCAGAGAAGAGTTCGATGCCACCCGGATCCAGCATAATGGCGTGGTTAGTTGTCTTGATCATGTACTGGTTGGTATCAATGATCTTACTGGGACGCTCTTCATCTCGTCCGAAAACCAGCCATTCGTGGCTGCGACCTTCATGGAGTTTTACAACTTTCATAATTAAGTCCGGTTTGGTTCCTGTTGGTGTCCCTGTTCAGACGGATGACAACAAAATAGGGCTCTGAGGATGATGGCGATATCACCGTTCCAGTGAATGACGACACTTGGTGGCAATATGCTTGATGCGATTGGCTGCTTTTTCCAGCTTGATCACGATTCCTTCAAGACTTGCCTGATAACTGTCTGCTGCGGTCGCGGCTTCCAGTCGTGATGTTGCGGTAACCACATTGGCTGCCAGCATGCGGGATTCAATCTCATCCAGCAGCTCGAACAGTTTACGCATGTGGCGTCTGAGCTGAACCGATTGCTGATGATGCTCGTTGTAAGCTTCTTTGGCGATAGGGTCCAAGGTTCCCACATGGGGGGCCGCAGACGCTTTTTGTTGTGCCGTTGCAAACCGGGCATTGGCGTCTGAGCTGTGCAGTTCGTTCAGCGATGTTCTTGATAGTACCAGGGCTTCACGGTTGATCTCTTTCACCAGCCAGATGGTGTCATTGGCCAGCTCAACCATAAAGTCAGTAATCGGTTTAAAGGTGCGAACGTTATCACCTGCCCGTGCCACCAGAGCTTTCGCATTCATGGCTTCCAGGGAGATATTTTTGGCTTCAGTGAGAACTTCACTCAGCTCCGCAGCAACGGTTGCTGCGTTGATAAAAAAGTGTGCGCTGTTCTTGCTTCTGGAATGCATTGCAAACACCACGGACAGGCAATTAAAAGGATATTTAAACTAAGCTAATTATGGTGAGCCTACCGGAAGATGACAACCATTTGCTGAGGGGAATAAACACATCAATCAGAAGGAAATGACCCACGGTAAAATTGTCACCCCCGGAATTTTTCGCTTTACACGAAAATAGCGCGTTTTCATCGTTTTTTGCAGCAAAATAGTGTGGTAATTAATTGAAAAAGCGTAATAAAGCGGTTTTTATTGTGCGACGAAAGTATTATTCTTTCGCCAAGGTCTGAGGCTTTATGGATCTGAAGCCCGGAAAAATAATAAGTACACCTAAGGCATGATGATGTTGCTGAAGGGTGGGTAACCACAAGTTACTAAAAGAATTTAGGTACTGTTATGTCGAAGCAGTCATTTGCACTGAATAGCCGGTTACTCCGCCCGGTCATTATCGCTATTGTCTTTCTGGCGGGTATTCAAACCCTGTTGACTATTTTTCTCACCGCCTCAGGTGGCGAAAATCTTGTCTCTGATATACGAAGCCGCCTGAGTGCTGAAAACGGAAAAGTGTCCGATGAACTTCAGGCAGCCAGCCATGGGGTTCAGACACAGATCAGTCGGATGACACAGAATGTTTCCGGCGACCTCTCAACTAAATTGCGTGCTCAGCTCGAGCAGGAAAAAGATGCTACCGTTGCTTTACTGGAATCCTCTTTGATGGAGACCTCGCGCAATATGGCTGTGTTACTTGCAGCGGTAGCGCCACAGGCGGTCTGGGATCGCGATACCCCATTACTGACCCAATACGTCAAGATGGCGCACGAGAGTGAGCATGTCGTCTTTGCCGGTTTTTATGATGGGTATGGTAAACGCCTGACCCGTTATCTGAATCGTAAAAGCGATCTGGTTAAAGAGTTGATGAAAACCGGTTCCGGTGACAATTCGCTGGATAGGGTGATTGATGCTGCGAAAAAGCATGAGCGTCTGATAGTTATCGAACAGCCTATTAATCCCAATGGTGCGGTGATCGGTCGCTTGGTTATCGGTGTCAGCCGTGATGCTGTGATTGAAGGCACTCAAAAAATGGAAGCCGGGTTTAATCGTCTGATTGAACAAAGTATCAACTCCGTTAAAGCGAGTATCGATGCCGGTGGCGCTGAATCTGTTGCAGAGCTTCAGCAGCGGCTGGATGGCATTCATAAGCACAATGATGCCGCCCGTGACCGTATCGGTGAGAGTATTGAACGTTCTTCGGAAAATCTGGTGACTCAGATGACGCTGGTTTCTGTGATCAGCGCTCTGGTGCTGGTGGTTGTTCTGGTTGCCGTGCTTTCTGTTCGTCTGCTGCGTCGTGTGAATGTGCTGACCGATGCTCTGGAGGACCTGTCTGCAGGTGAAGGCGATCTGACTCAACGTATTAAGGTGAAAGGCCGTGATGAGATCACGGATATGGCCGAAAAAGTAAACCATTTTGTGGAGGCGATTCAGGTCATCATAAATGATGTTCAGCAACTGTCACGCCATACTACCGATGTGGTCAGCACCATGCATAATGGGACGTTACAGGCTTCAGAGGCAACGGAGCGTCAGCAGGTGGCGGCTTCAGAGGCATCAGCATCTGTTGCTTATATCGCTCAAAGCGTGGCAGAAGAGAGTGAAAGCGTTGCTGAGACTCTGAATAATGTTGATCAGATTCGTGAGGAGACCAACCAAAACTCTATGATTTCACGTCGGGTACGTCACGATATCGAAGCCCTGGTAACGGATGTTGAGACAACGGCAGAGGTGATTAATAGTCTGGCGACCCAGAGTGATCAGATCGGTGATGTGCTGGATATGATCAAATCGATCGCAGAGCAAACCAATCTACTGGCGCTGAATGCAGCCATTGAGGCCGCCCGGGCCGGAGAAAGTGGTCGTGGATTTGCCGTGGTGGCCGATGAAGTGCGTATGTTAGCCAGTAAAACGCAGCAATCGACAGAAGATATTGAGCAGCAGATCAGCGAACTTCAGTCCGGCACTAAAAAAGCGGTTCAGGCAATTAATGAAGCCAGTGAAGTGGCCCGTAACAGTATCGAGGGAATGCGCCAGTCTGATGAGCGTCTGGCTAATGTCAGCAGTTCTGTGGATAACCTGCATCGTATGTTCGAGGCGATCACCAGTATGACTTCTGATCAATCATCCCGCGCGCAAAGCATGACCCATGCTCTGGAGCAGATTGTCGGTGAAGCCCGGATGACATCTGACGTTGTGGATCAGGCCGCCGTGACCAGTCGGGAGCTGGAATCTCTGGTTAATGAACTAGGACAGAAAGTGGGCCGTTTTAAGGTTTAATCTAGCGGGTTTAACGTTTCGATAAGAAAACCGTCCCAGCTTAGCCGGGACGGTTTTTTTGTTTTACTCGACATAGCTGATCAGCTGTTGCCGCGGGAATCAGCGCTGCGCCGGCTTACAGCAGCTCAACAGCAACTGCGGTTGCTTCGCCACCGCCAATACAAAGAGATGCGATACCTCGTTTTTTGCCTTCCTGCTGTAGCGCATGCATCAGCGTTACCAGAATGCGGGAACCGGTAGAACCAATTGGATGACCCTGTGCACAGGCTCCACCATAGATATTGACCTTCTCGGCCGGGATATTCAGTCCGTCAATTGCCAGCATGGTAACGATTGCAAAGGCTTCGTTAATCTCAAAAAGGTCGACGTCGTCAATCGACCAGCCCGCTTTGGCCAGTACTTTCTCGATGGAGCCGATCGGTGCCAGTGTGAACTCAGAAGGCTCGCGGGAATTGGTCGCGTGGGCCACAAAACGCGCCATTGGTTTCAGGCCGCGTTTTTCAGCTTCTGACTCACGCATCAGTACCAGTGCGGATGCACCATCGGAAATAGAGCTGGAGTTTGCCGCGGTTACCGTGCCGTCCTTCTTAAACGCAGGGCGCAGGGATGGAATCTTATCGATATTGGCGTTGTGCGGCTGTTCATCATCCACAACAAGGGTCTCGCCTTTGCGGCTGCTGATAGTTACCGGTGCGGTTTCTGCTTTCAGCTTGCCATCATCGATCGCGGTCATCGCTTTTTTCAGAGAGTCGATAGCAAAGTTGTCCATCGCTTCACGGGTGTAGCCGCGTTCGTCAGCAATCTCCTGAGCAAATACGCCCATCAGTTTGCCGGTGCGGGCATCTTCCAGGCCATCCATAAACATGTGGTCTTTGACTTCGCCATGGCCCAGGCGCATACCGCTACGGGCTTTTGTCATCAGGTAGGGGGCATTACTCATACTCTCCATACCACCAGCAATCATGATGTCATTGCTACCGGCTTTAATTAGGTCGTGGGCCAGCATGGCGGCTTTCATACCTGAGCCACACAACTTGTTGATGGTGGTTGCTCCGGTAGATACCGGGATGTCAGCTTTCATCATCGCCTGACGGGCCGGGCCCTGACCAAGGCTGGCCGGAAGTACACAGCCCATAATCACTTCCTGAATATCTTCAGGTTGCAGGTTGGCGCGACGGATCGCATCAGCAATGGCTATGCTACCCAGTTCAGGAGCGGTCAACGTGCTCAGACTACCCATCATACCGCCCATAGGCGTACGTGCTCCGGAAACGATGACAACGGCATCTTCTTTCATGCTTGAAACCCTTTTTTGTTATTGGATTCGGACCGGAAGGCGGAGTCATTGCAGTGTGCCGCGATTCGATCACGAACGGTTAGTGTGGATGGCTTTTTTGAAAAAAGCGTTAAAGCTCAGTCAGAAAACAATGTGCTGCTGAGCTTCAGTATTTATGCGCGCTGCAGCAAGATTTAGTGCCGCTTATATTTGACCCCTTTGGGGGGATTGTGGTTAATTTGTTGGCATTCAATCAAAAAACCAAGCAAGCGCTAGATTTGAGATGACTCTAACTAATAATTCAAAACGACGCAAGGAACTGGTGGCTATTGCAGCCCGACTGTTCTGTGAGCAGGGCTATGAGCGAACGACGGTCCGTATGCTGGCTGACGCCATGGGTATTAAGTCCGGTAGCCTTTTTCATCACTTTAACGATAAACAGGAGATTCTCTGCGCCGTTATTCAGGACGGTATGGAAAGTGCCATGGTGATTGCGGATCAGGCCCTAACGGGTCTCAGTGATCCTAAGGATCGCTTTAAAGCCCTGGCCAAGGCACACCTGAGTACGTTGCTGAATGACAGAAATGCCCACGTGGTTGCTCTGTACGAGTGGCGTAGTCTGACCGAGGATTCATTAAGCGTGCTGATTGATATGCGCGATCAGTACGAGCAGCTCTGGCAGCAAGTGATCGATGATTGTGTTGCCGCAGGATTGATCAACGGCGACCAGCCGTTAATTCGTCGCTTTGCGCTTGGTGCTCTGAACTGGACGGTGCAGTGGTATGACGCCGATGGAGAGAAAACGCCGGATGATCTTGCGCAGGCACTGGGAGAGCTGATAGGGCTAGGCTGACCAGCGTTATGCTGAAAGGCGATCAGGTCAATAGCCGTTATCTCCATTAAAGCTCGCCCTGGCGAGCTTTTTTGTTTCATATCAGGAGGTTGCTGCCCTCCGTGCCGATTACCTGACACCCGTAAGCTGATGTTTGCCTGCCCGTTAGTAGAAAAATGCCAGCGGGGGCTTGCGCGTATGGCGAAGGATCGCTAAATTGTTGTAAAAACCGAGCGCTTGCTAGTTATCTGTAATGCGCTTTTTTTGAAGCGACTGGATGACGTTTACGTAAACTGTTTTATTTTGCAGATTCCGGCCGCCGGCCACCAATAAAAACAAATCTGGCGTTGGATATTCGGAGATCCTCATGACAACAACAAACCCTATGACAGGCACGGCTGCAGAAAAGCAGCATTACGCAGCTTTTATGGCTGATTTTTCTATGGATCAGGTGGAAGCCGAGTTCACCGGCAGTCTTAAAACAGGCTTTAACGCTTGTGTGGAATGCTGTGATAAGCAGGTTGCCGCAGGTCGTGGTGACGAAGTGGGCCTGTTCTGTGAAGCCTCAGATGGCACCAGCTCAAAACATACCTGGGCAGAGCTGCAGGCAAAGTCGGCACAGTTCGCTAACTTTCTGGCGTCCCAAGGCGTAAAAGCGGGCGACCGTATTTCCTGTATGTTACCGCGTACTGCTGATCTGCTGGTTGTTGTGCTGGGCACCTGGCGAATTGGAGCGGTATATCAGCCGCTGTTTACCGCCTTTGGTTATGAGGCGATTGAGTATCGTATCAGCCAGTGTGATGCCAAAGTGGTCGTGACTGATACTGCAAACCGTCATAAGTTTGATCAGGTTAAAGGCCTGCCGACAGTGGTTCAGGTTTGCGAGCATGCCTCTGAAGCAGGTGCAAAAGGAGATCTGCATTTTGCCAGTGTGCTTGAAGCGCAAAGTGATCAGTTTGAACCGGTTGTTCTGGATGCAGAGCAGCCGTTCCTGCAGATGTTTACTTCCGGCACGGTGGGTAAATCGAAGGGGGTTGCGGTTCCTTTGAAAGCGCTGTTGGGCTTCTACATCTATATGAAGTACGCCATTGGTCTGGATCAGGACGACAAGTATTGGAACGTGGCTGATCCGGGTTGGGCTTATGGTCTGTACTACGCCATTACCGGTCCGCTGTGCATGGGGGTAGCCACTCACTTTAATGAGGCCGGTTTTACTACGGAAAACACCTACGAGATGCTGGAGAAATACCAGATTACCAATCTGGCTGCCGCCCCTACCGCTTATCGCATGATGATGGCCAGTGATGCCCATAAAGAGATGGAGCCGAAACTGGCGCTGCGTCGTGCGAGTTCTGCCGGTGAGCCACTAAGTCCTGAAGTAGTGAACTGGGTGAGTGATGTTCTGGGTTGCCCGGTGATGGATCACTACGGTCAGACTGAAACCGGTATGACCTGCTGTAACCATCATGCTCTGGAGCACAATGTTCATATTGGTGCGATGGGTTACGCCCTGCCGGGTTATCGCGTTGTGGCCCTTGATGCGGACTACAATGAGGTCAGTCCCGGCGAAGAAGGCCAGTTTGCTGTGGATATGGAGAACTCTCCGGCATTTTTCTTCCAGGGGTACACCTGGCAGGAGAAGAAGCCATTCCACGGTAAGTACTACCTGACCGGTGACATGGTATTTGAAAACCGCGATGGCTGTTATCAGTTCAGTGGTCGTGATGACGACATTATTACCACGGCGGGTTATCGCGTAGGTCCGGCCGATGTTGAAGGTACGGTACTTGAGCATGAAGCCGTGGCCGAAAGTGCTGCAGTAGGTAAGCCGGATGCTAAGCGTGGTCACATTATTAAGTCGTTTGTCGTGTTACGTGATGGTCACGAAGCATCCGATGAGCTGGTGCAGGACATTCAGAATATGGTTCGTGAGCGTCTGTCGACCCATGCGTTCCCTCGTGAGATCGAATTTGTCGATGAACTGCCGAAAACGCCGAGTGGCAAGATTCAGCGTTTCATTCTGCGTAAGCAGGCCGAGGATGAGGCAAGTGCGGTATAAAGCGCTTTCATTCAAGAGAACGCCGGATCTGATCCGGCGTTCCTTTTCTAATCTTTTAAATAATGTTTCCGGCCATTGCTAATGGTCCGACAGAAAAACAGAGAGATATCAAGATGCAAATTTCAGGAAAAACATTTCTGGTAACTGGCGCTGCTTCAGGTCTGGGTGAAGCGACAACCCGCCAATTGATTGAGCAGGGGGCTAATGTCGTTCTGGCTGATATCAATAAATCAGGTATCGATCTGGCGGCTGAACTGGGTGAGTGTGCCAGTTTTATCGCGACGGATATTACCTCTGAAGAGGATGTTCAAAGTGCGGTTAATCTGGCGGTTGAGTCCTATGGTGGTCTGCATGGGGTTGTCCACTGTGCCGGTATTGTCGTTGTACAGAAGCTACTGGACCGGGATTTGAATCCAGCCTCATTAGATCTGTTTGCTAAGGGTGTGAATATCAACCTGATTGGCACCTTTAATGTTAATCGTCTGGCAGCTCAGGCGATGGCTAAAAATGCACCAATGGCAGATAACGAACGCGGCATCATTATCAATACTGCCTCTATTGCAGCTTTTGATGGTCAGGTTGGCCAGGCATCTTACTCTTCATCTAAAGCGGGTGTTGCCGGTATGGCATTGCCGCTGGCTCGTGAACTTTCCCGTCATGGTATCCGCGTTATGACGCTAGCTCCGGGGGTTTTTGAGACGCCTATGATGAGTGATATCCCGGATGAAGCGGTTGAAGCGCTGGGTAACTCAGTTCCATTCCCTAAACGACTGGGTAAGCCCGCTGAGTTTGCTGCAATGGCCTGCCACATTATCGAAAATACCATGCTTAATGGCGAAGTGATCCGCCTGGATGGCGCAATCCGAATGGTTTAAATCGGCCCTATCGGGTTGATGATAAGTGATTGATTAAGAGAGTGAGGTAGCGCTATGCAGATGGCATTAACCGAAGAGCAGCAAATGATTCAGGATATGGCTCGCAAGTTTGCCGAGACTGAACTGGAACCGGTTGCAGCAGAGCTGGATAAAACCGGTGATCGTGAGATTCTGCTATCCAATCTTAAAAAGCTTTCTGAGCTTGGCTTTATGGGGCTGAACGTAAAAGCTGAATACGGCGGCTCCGAGGCTGGCGTTATTGCATTCAGCGTAGCCATGACAGAGATCGCTCGGGCCTGTGCTTCTACTGCGGTTACGATGTCCGTGACCAATATGGTGGCGGAAGTGATTCAGGAAGTCGGTAATGAAGAGCAGCGTCAAAAGTATATCCCTAAAATCTGCAGCGGTGAGTTTGCCGCAGGCAGCTTTTGCCTGAGTGAAGCCAATGCGGGTTCTGACCCTTCCGGTATGCGCACCAGTGCGGTCAAAGATGGTGATGACTGGATCATCAATGGCGCTAAACAATGGATCAGTAGTGCGGAATACGCAGGTGTATTTGTGGTTTGGGCGGTAACGGATAAAGACGCGCCTAAAGGTAAGGGCATCAGCTGCTTCCTGGTCGATGCCGACAATCCCGGCGTAAAGATCAGCAAAGCAGAAGACAAGATGGGTCAGAAGGCTTCGGCCACCAATGAAGTCCTGTTCGATAACTGTCGTGTGCCGGATTCCGCCATGATGGGTAAGCTGAATGATGGCTTCCGTATTGCAGTTGCAGAACTGGCGGGTGGCCGCATCGGTATCGGCTCACTGGCGCTGGGTATCGGTAGTGCGGCTATGGATTATGCGGCGCGCTATACCAAAGAGCGTGAGCAGTTTGGTAAACCCTTAGCTGCGTTTCAGGGGCTGCAATGGATGATGGCAGATCATTACACCGAGCTTGAAGCGGCCCGTCTTCTGCTGATGAGTGCTGCCTGGAAAAAAGAACAGGGACTGCCGTTTGCTAAAGAAGCCTCCATGGCCAAACTTTACGCCACGGAAAAAGCCAATACCGCCTGTTATAGCGCACTTCAGCTGATGGGGGGCAATGGCTATGTTAAAGAGTATCCCCTTGAGCGCTTCGCCCGGGATGTTCGTGTGACCGCTATTTATGAAGGTACCAGCGAGATCCAGCGCGTGATTATTGCCCGGGAGATTTTGAAGGAGCTGTAAGCAACACCCTTAATTGTTTGGAGGAGGGGCAATCGGAGGTCGTTGACTGTAAATCTGATTGCTCATCACCAGATCAAGCCGAGATGACTAGTTTTTTTGGGCAACGAAAACATACCAGTCGTAGCTCAGGCCAAAAAAGTCATCTTTGACTGTTTTGTACTTTTTCTCTGTATCGGTGTAGTCCGCATCCTTAAAAATAAAGGAGCTGGGCTGGGGGACAGAGCAAACAAATAAGCCTCCACTTTTCAGTGGTCTTGCCATTTCACGGACGTGATCCTGAAAGTCAGCTTTTGCACTTTCCATATAGTAACAGCTATTCTAGGCCAGAATGGCATCGAAAAAATCATCCGAGTAAGGGATATGAGAGGCCATGTCCTCTTTGACTGTGGCTCTGATATCAAGCGTGTTAAGTTTCTGCTGAAGTGAATTGCAGATTTCTTCGGATATTTCAACGCCATGTGTGTCAAAGCCCAGCTTGTCAAAAAAAGCCAGGTGCCGCCCGTCGCCAGCACCAAGGTCGAGCACTTTATAGCCAGGTTTTAGCTCACTCAGATCAAGGTTAGGGAATTTGCCCTTAAATATCCTGATAACGCCTTCTGCCGGGTAGGAGATCTGAGTATTTTGCTTGTAAAATCTGTCCATTCATTTCTCACAGTATTCCCCTTTTATCAGAAGGTTAGGATTAAGCTGCAGTTCATCTTTAATCAGCTGGTATTTGTCTCTGATGCTGATGACTCCAATAAATCCACGGCCCAGAGTCGCTTTTTGGTATAAGTTCTGCTCGACTGCAAGCTTATCCAATGTTGTAAAGTCAGCGATGGTGGCGTCTGTACTGGTGTCGCGCACATAGATAGTGAAACAGTCTTCCTGCTCCTGACCCTGCGATGAAATGGTACCGGTAAATGCCTTGTCGAAGCGGTATGGAACATTCAGCAGGCGCTCAATGTAATGTACCAAGGTTGAACCTGTATCAAAGTTGAAGTTACAGACTTTGCCGCCTTCCTGAAAAAAGCGGGCAAAAAAAGAATTTTCTGCGTAGGCATTTTTACTGACATTTTGGGTCAGTTGTATAGCCTTCTTACCAAGGGCTGCAACTGATACATGGGGATCTGTTGAGCGGACGCTATCCGGATGCATTCGGATGAACTCAGCAAAGCGACCGCAACCTGACAGGCTGTTATCTGGATCAAAGCTTTGACCATTGCTGAATGAGTAGGTAAACGTTGGCACGACCAAGGTACCGTTATCACCTAAAACCTCAAGTAGTGCCGCAAGCAGTGTTTTGTTTGCATTGTCCGGGCTTCTCTCACCTTCCGGGATACCAAAAAAGCCGATATTGCTATGTATAAACAGGGTGTCTCCCGCTGTGATACCGAGGCTTTTAAGGGCTGAAACCGCATCTGTTTTTGTATAGTGATACATGTTGATTACGCTTTCTTTACAATAATGTCAGCCAGACCGGATATCGTGGCAAAGTTCCGGTTCTGGAAGTCTTCATCGGTAAAACGAATATCGAACTTTTGCTCGATCTCTTCAATCAGCATAATAATGTCAAAAGAGTCGATCAGGCCCTGTTCAAAAAAATTGTTCTCAGTGTTGATGTCGCTTTTGCCAGATTTTTCCTGAAAGGTTTTTACTAGCCAATCCAGAGTGTTCATTGTTACTCCTCAATCGCAAAACAGCGAACCGGTGCGCCGTCACCGTCTTTGATTTTTAAAGGTGCGACCACAAGAAAAACGCTGTCAGATTGCAGATCTTTCAGGTTGATCAGGTATTCAACGATATAAATATCCTTTGAAAGCAAAATCTTATGATTTGGCGCATCTTTAGGTGCATGGCGACCATTCTTAGGGTTGTCGGGCTGGGGCGTATCCAATGCGATCATTTTACAGCCGCGTTTTACCAAGTACTCACAGGCTTCTTCAGACAGGAAGGGGTGATCCGAGTAGTATTTATTAGTGCCCAAGTGACGATCCCAGTCAAACCGGAAAACGACGCGTGTTGCGTCTTTACCCGCTAGAAGTGCTTCCAGCTCATCCCGGCTGATTTCATGAAAATCCGGCAGTTTCGAAAAGTCGAGCACCGTTGCCTGGCCCACTAAAGCATGAAGAGGAACGGACTCCATGGTCGCACCATCACGGATAAAGTGGCGTGGTGCATCCATATGGGTTCCCGTATGAGTTCCAAGAGTCAGCTTTCGCGTTTCGCGATTTTCAATGCCATGTCGGCCAAGCTGAGTAATCTCAACAAAAGGGTGCCAGTGAGCAGCAAAGGTTTGCATACCCTCTTCGATGGTCATAGTGAGGTCAGTAATTTTTTTCATTTTGCAAACTCGTACAGTTCGATGAAAAAACCACCGTAGGTCTTAAGCAACACTACGTTGACTTTTTTCTGGTTAATTTCGGTGGCAAATATTTCAGTTTTATCAATATCTTTTGCGACCCTTTGTTCACACAAAGCTGCAAGGTTTCTGACAATTAAAGCGATACAAACACCACCTTTACTATTGAGGTAGTGTTCATTGCTATCAGAGTTTTGCATTGCTTCCAACGTGATAGATGCACGTAATGATGCAATGGGAGAATTAACTTGTAAGGTATTTCCCTCAGCGCTGGACGATATCAGCTTCTCCAGAAGAGCCAGATCCTTTTTCTGGTTCCGGCTCTGCAGGGTTAATGCTTTTTGTTGCTGTTTTATATAGCTGGTATTCTTCGTTTCTGAATACTGAATGAGCTCCACCCTTGGTTCTCCTTCCTTGTCCAGGATGTAGAGATCGTGAGTTGCCAAGTCCTTGCTTAAAAATTTTTTTTTCTGAACATCATTTTTCAGATTTTTTTCTTCAGCAATAATGTTGTAGCCATTTTCAAGATACTCTGACAGGTCGTTTAAATTGTCGGTGGCTACCGTTATATGAGCAAGCCCGATAATCAAATCAGATGTACTCCATTAGTTTGTTTTTCATTATTTTGCCCGTTCTATTCCTAGGAAATGATTTTATCAGGTGAATTTTTGAGGGCAAAAGCTCCCTGTCGATCTGTTCTTTACAGAAATTGGAGAAGCTGTCGGTATCTTCTGACTCTGTTTCGACAAAGGCGACAATGTCTTCTCCCCAAAACGGATGCGAAGTGCCAATGACGGCAACGTCCTGAGCCTGCGGGTGCATGATGATTGTTTCTTCAATAAAACGGGGGCTTATATTCTTCCCGCCTTTGATGATGAGGTCTTTCTGTCTGCCGGTAATCATGATTTGCTGATCTTTGATTTCAGCAATATCGCCGGTATCGAAAAAGCCGTGTTCAATATTGGCAGGGTGCCAGATGTCATCAATCAGATAGCCATCAAAAGCAAAGGGAGAGCTGACAAAAAGATTTCCTGAAGTTTTAACCTCTATACCGTTAAGGGGCTGGCCTACAGAGCGCTCTGTTTTCTGAAAGTTGGCGCTGACCAGCAGAATCTCAGACATGCCATAGCTTTCAATGCAATCGATACCAAACTTGGCTTCAAACTGTGCTTTTTTATCCTGTAGGAGCGGAGCTGTTCCTACCAGCAGTAGTTTCAGCCTTTCTTTGACGGCGGTAAGGGTTTCTGTATTACGCGTTGTGGCCGTAACAAAACTGATGATTGTTGGCGTCAGCCAAGTGGTATTACAGTTGTGCTCAATCAGGTCATCCCAGAAACCGGAAATTTTTTCTGCAGAGAAAGGGGCGGAGAGTATAACGGTTCCGGAGGCAACAAGAGGAGAAATGAGGGTGTTCAGAATACCAGCCATATAACTGATAGGAAAAACATGCAGTAGACGAGTTTCGTGATTGATACCACTGGCGTTATTAAACGCTAATGCATTGGCGATAATATTTTCAAAAGGGTGGCAAACACCTTTCGGGGTACCTGTTGTGCCGGAGGTAAAACAAATCAGATAGCTTTTCTGAAATCTTATCTGATCAGAATGCTTTGTTATGCTGTTATGGGTGATATGCAGATTAACTTTGTTTTTGCTCAGAATGTCGGCGTTGGATTTACTGTCTTTGGGGTTCAGCATCAGGGCGGAGTAACCGTATATAAAACAGGTTAGCAGCGTTATTACCGCCTCCAGGCTGTTTTCAAGTTCAATGGCAATGATGCAGTTTTGTTGCGCACCGGCAGCAGTCAGGGCCAGATTTTTTTCTGAACAGAGTGTTTTCAGCTCGGCATAGCGATAATGGTGTGAGCCGCAAATCAGAGCAATGTTGTCAGGAGTATGGTCGAAATATTGGCTTAAATTCATCGTGACTGTTCGTCTATATTGGATGTTTTATACAGGCTGTTCCAGCGAGGCGGTGTTTCGCGTGCTGGGAGTTGTTGTGCAAGCTGCAGCAGTAGTTCATCCGGAGCATCAGTCTTATTGATGTCACAAAGCGCCAGGATAAGGGCTCTGGGGTCCAGATTGTATTCGCTGGAATACCGGATAATTTTAGGCAGATAGCTGGAATGGAACAATGCCAGACCGGATATAGTATCAATGGGGTCAATCTTACGTTTGCATAGTTCATGGATACTGCTCTCGTAAATGTCCAGCACTTTCAGTATATCAATATCCATGGGCGTCCCCATACGTTGCAGAACAGACAGCAGGTGCTCTGCGGGTGTATTGCCTGCACTTCTTCCCATACCGGCAACCGAGGTATCTATCAGGGAAAAGCCTAGCTCAATCGCCTTCAAAGAATTAGCTACTGACATGCCAAGGTTGTTGTGTCCATGAAAGCCGAGTAACAGGTCAGGGTTTTTTTCCCGTGTAGCGTGGGCAAAGTTCTCTATCTCGTGCGGTAGCATCCCTCCCGCTGAATCAACAATATAAACCAGATCGCTGCCGTACTCTGATACACGGTCAGCGGCTTCCGCAAAATGCTGAGTCGGTGCTGCATAGGACTTCATAAAGTTGCTGCACACCAGCAGGCCTTTTTCTTTAGCGTGCCGGATATAAGATCGGGTGGATTCGTACTCTGCGATGTTGCTGCCAATTCGGATAAAGTCCATTCCTTGGTCCGCCGCCAAAGAAATATCATCCAAGCTGGCGACGCCGGGTATGCAGAACATACCCCAATAGCTCTTTCTACAACCTGCTGAGGCAGATTTCATGTAAGCCAGATCACTGGCCGCAGCGACGCCCATATTGCTTTGGCTGGCACCAAGGCCTACACCATGACCTATTTCAATAAAGCGGAAGTTAGCTTCCTCCAGTTGTCTGCATAGTCTTTCTGTTTGCAGTTCAGTAAACTGGAAATCAATTTCATAACTTCCATCTCTGAGTGTGCAGTCAAGCAAGTGTGTTTTTTCTTTTAATAAATTGCTAAGCATAATCAGATCTCTGCAGTTCAGTAAGGATGTAATCGCTTCATATGACAGACAACACAATAGGATCTGTTCTTTTCCGACATATTGAGAACCTCTTTCCTATTAACCGAAGTTTAACCGGAAAGGGTAACAGGGAAACACTTAAGTATCTTCAGGATCTGCAGCCAGAACTTAAAATCCGCAGTGCTCAATCAGGGGATTCAGCTTTTGACTGGACTGTGCCGGATGAATGGACCATTCGTACCGCTTATATAGAATGTGCTGAGACTCATGAGCGTGTTGTTGACTTTGATGATCATAACCTGCACGTCTTGGGGTATTCGGTACCTGTAAACCGTGTAATGACCTTTTCTGAGTTAGACAAGTACTTACACAGTCTGCCGGATCAGCCTGAAGCAATCCCGTATGCGGTTTCTTACTATAGGCGTCGCTGGGGGTTCTGTATGGCGCATAAGCAGCGTTTACGGCTGGCAGAAAGGCCTGAGCGCCTTTTTAGGGTTGTTATTGATAGTGATCTCGCGCCTGGCGAGCTTAATTATGGTGAATTGTTCATCCCCGGAAAATCATCAGAAGAAATCCTGCTCTCAACCTACATATGCCATCCCTCGATGGCGAATAATGAGCTTTCAGGCCCAGTCGTGGCAATTGAGTTGGCAAAATGGCTACAGGGTTTACCTGATCGGCGTTACAGTTATCGTATTTTGTTTCTGCCGGAAACTATCGGGTCGTTGGTTTATCTGTCCCAGCATCTTGAGCATCTCAAAAAACATGTTAAGGCAGGCTTTGTCCTCTCCTGCATAGGTGATGATGGTGACTACTCTATTGTTCAGTCCCGTTATGCGGATACTTATGCTGACAGAATTTCGCGTTTTGCGGTTCGTCAGTTTACCGATACCCCTGCATTGTACTCGTTTCTGGAACGTGGCAGTGATGAGCGACAGTACTGTGCTCCTGGTATTGATTTGCCGGTCTGTACGTTATGCCGTACTAAGTTCGGTGAGTATCCGGAGTACCATACCTCGCTGGATAATCTTTCATTTGTGTCACCGGAAGGGCTTAAGGGGGGGTATGAGTTTGTCAGACTGTGCGTGATGCTGATTGAAAAAGATGGTTGCTACTATTCAGATATTTTAGGTGAGCCTCAGTTAGGTAATCGAGGACTTTATCCTACGTTGTCAACGAAGGCGACCAAGAATATTGTTCGCAATATGATGGATCTGTTGGCATACGCTGATGGTGAGAATGATCTGGCTGATATAGGTTCCATTACTGGCATGTTGCCTCAGGATCTTTTTGATGAGCTGGAGAAGCTAACCGCCTCTGGTATTTTATCTAAGGTCTAGCATATAAAACTGTTATCAAAGAATTATAGATTAACCGCCTCCTGGCGGTTTTTTTGTGCCTGGAAAAAGCGGCAATGACATTCCTGTTTATAATTCTTGCGAATTTTTCGGTTCGTTTTGTTTTTTTATCTTTTTGATTTTAAAGGTTTTTTTATTTTTGGCACGGTGATTGTATTAGTTAGAGTAAAGAAAACAGGTAGGGCAAATTATGACCGCAATCAGTTTTAAAAACGCTCTGGGTATTCATCCCGATGCACTTCGTGTTCGTACGGAGCGCTCTGAGATTCTGGCGAACAATATCGCTAACTCAGATACGCCGGGATTCAAAGCGCGGGATCTTGATTTTAAAGGCATCCTGCGCGGTGAGTATGAAAGCCGTGATCGCATGGAGCTTAATAGAACAAATGCGCGTCATATCCCTGCAGAAGCCGTTATTACCGAAAGCTCGCTAAAGTATCGGATTCCGACTCAGCCTGCTGTTGACGGCAATACAGTGGAAACCGATATCGAACAAGCGCAATACGCCCGGAATGCTCTTGAGTTCCAGTCCAGCTTCACCTTTTTGAATAGTAAGTTCAAAGGTCTTAGCAAAGCGTTGAGGAGTGAATAATTATGTCTTTAGGTAAGGTGTTCAATATTGCCGGTAGTGGCATGAGTGCTCAGACCCTTCGTCTGAATACCACCGCCAGTAACATGGCGAATGCACAAAGTGTTAGTAGCAGCGTTGATCAGACCTATCGTGCCCGTAAGGCGGTTTTTGCTCCTATGCTGGAAAATTATAAGCAGGGTGAAATCGGTAATCCGGTAACTAGTTTTGATCCCAAGGATAGTGCTGGTGAAGGTGTGATGGTTCGTGGCATTGTTGAGAGTGATGCACCTTTGCAGCGTCGTTTTCAGCCGGATCACCCTATGGCGAATGAAGACGGTTATGTGTTTTATCCTAACGTTAATGTCGTGGAAGAGATGGCTGATATGCTGTCTGCCTCCCGTTCATTTCAAACCAATGTAGAAGTCATGAACACCGCTAAAACAATGATGCAGCGTGTTTTGACGTTAGGTCAGTAAACGAGGTAGTGAATCATGGCGTTTGATGTAAACGGTGAGTTCTGGGCTAACAATAGTATTGACGCCCGCAAGCAGGCTGATGCTGCTGCAAAGGCCGCTAAGAGTAACGAGATGGGTAAAGATGAGTTTATGAAGCTCATGATTACACAAATGAATAACCAAGATCCTCTTGAGCCGCAGGGTAATGCGGAATATATGGCCCAGTTGTCTCAGCTGTCTATGGTAGAGGGTATTCAGAACCTGAATAAAGTAACAGAAGGTTTTATTACCTCTCTGCAGTCTTCTCAGGCTCTGCAGGCTTCTGCCTTGGTTGGGCGTAAGGTTCAGGTCCAGTCAAATATTGGCAATTTGGTTGAGGGTGGTAGCCTTACTGGTAGTGCCTTTATTCCGGCCTCGGCTAAAAATATTGATATGACTGTTGTTGATAATAATGGCCAGGTGATGAAAACCATCGATACGGAGCAGTACCGTAACGAAGCCGGTCTCTTCTCAGAAGGTCAGATCGACTTTGAGTGGGATGGTGTTATGGATGATGGTGAGATGGCTAAGCCTGGCTTGTATCAAGTCGTGTCCAGTGCAGAGATTGATGGCAAGGCTTACAGTCTGACTACATATACCAACGCTAATGTAGATAGTGTCACTATCGCTAATGGCGGCGAAGTGTGGCTTAACCTTGCCGGCAAAGGGTCGGTGGCGTTAAGTGAAGTGAATGAATTTTTCTAAATTTAGAAAGTAGGGATTGTAAATTATGAGTACATTCAGCCTTGGTATTTCTGGCCTTTCAGCCGCCAAAAAACACTTGAATACTGTTGGTAACAACATTGCAAACGCCAGTACTGTGGGCTTTAAGCGCTCTCGTGCGGAATTTGCGGATGTTTATGCGAAGTCCGGTATGGGCTCGGCTACTGGTCAAACCGGTAATGGTGTTCGTGTGAGCAATATTGCCCAGCAGTTTTCTCAGGGAGGAAGAACATCTACCCAGAACAGCATGGATATGATGATCGATGGTAATGGTTTTTTTGTAGTAAAAGCAGGCAATGGCGAGACGAGTTATACCCGGGCTGGTATGTTTGGTGTCAATAAAGAAGGTTATATTGTAACTAATTCGGGCCACAAACTACAGGGTTACCCTGCTAATGCCAATGGTGATGGTATTGCCGTGGGTGCTATTAATGATCTGTTTATTCCGCAGGCGAATATTTCGCCGAATGCAACCTCGCAATTGGATGTGTCTTTTAACCTTGATTCACGTGCTGATGCGCCCTCTAATTACATTTTTGATCCGAATGACTCGGATACCTATACGCATCTGTATCCTTCAATCGTTTACGATACGTTAGGTAACTCGCACACCATGACGCAGTACTTTGTTAAACAGCCACCTTACTTGCCTGAATACGGTGAGCCAACCCGGGCGATTCAAACCTTGATTGGTGCTGCTCGCCATGGTGGTGCAGCTTCGGTTGCCCCAGGGTCTTATAGTCCGATTACTGATGAAACTGATGTTTTTCCAGGGGATGCTGATGGAACCATTGGGGCTCCTGATGATGTTGGTGATGGCACATTAGATGATGATATTGCCGCTATTCTAAATGGTGTGTCAGTTGACGTCCTTGCTGACCCGGAGTTTGCAGCAGCAGCTCCTGCTGGTGCTACGGCAGCTGAGCGAGTTGATTTGGCTGATCGCTTAAAGACGATTAAGCAGGCTCTTTCGGATCTTGTGGACACTGCTGATGGACGTACCAAAGAGTTCTATGAGGGCGCGTACAAGGCTCTTGATGATTACTTGCCAACGATACCAACTGAGATTACTGGAACTGTATTTACGGGCGCATTGGAAGAGCTTGCGGGTGTTATTAGTGGTGGTCAGCGCGCTTATGCAGGCGTTGATACTATTGCAGGTGATTTGAGAATGGCTGTGATGGGGAGTGCTAATCCTCTAACAGACGAGATTAATTCCACGAATGTACCTGTTCCTGCAGCGGCAGCTGATTACGAGACAAGATACGATGAGGTGATAAGCGCTCTAGAGGCTCAGCGAGATGCTAACGCTGGCACAGAAGAGGGCGGGGTTTATCAGTTGGCACTTAATGTCTTGCAGGATATTGAAAAAGATTGGTCGGATGTCAATGCTGCGCAGGAGTCAATGATAAAAGTAATGGCAGCGTTGGAATCTGAGGCAGCTGATAACCGTTGGCATATGCATGTGACGGTCGATGGCGAGAAAGTGACGGATGCCAACGAAAATACCCCGGATTACTTCTCTTTTAATTTCACGGAATTCGGGGTTCTGGATGAGCCGTTGAAAACGATGAAAATTAAAGACTGGGTGCCTAAAGACGGCCAAAATAATCAGAATGGTTCTGATGAACCCCAGATTTTTGAAATTGATTTGACGGGTACGACTCAGTTTGCAGGTTCTTTTGGAGCAAATGAGCTGTCTCAGGATGGTTTTGCCACAGGGCAGTTAGCTGGCTTAGATATTAATCAGGATGGCAGTATTATTGCTCGTTATACCAATAGCCAGACTAAGTTGATTGGTCAGGTTGCATTGGCTAACTTTCGTAATGAGCAGGGACTGACACCCGTTGGTGGCACTATGTGGGCCGAGTCCACCAAATCCGGTGATCCCGTTGTAAACTCTCCTGGTGTAGGGGTTGCGGGTAATATCGAATCTAAAGCCCTGGAAGATGCTAATGTGGATCTGTCTGAAGAGTTGGTGGAGATGATTATTGCTCAGCGTGATTATCAGGCTAACGCCAAAACGCTGCAGACAGCAGATACTATTACCCAGACGATTATCAATCTGCGTTAATAGGCTGAGCCTGACAGCAAGGGCCTCTCTTTCTGAGAGGCTTTTTGCTTTCTGAATTATAAAAAAGCTTATTCTTGGCATAGGGCTTGCAATTATCTAGGTAATTGTAAGCCCTTTGCCGTTTTAGGTGATGTAAGTTTCCGGTTTTAAAGGAAAACGGCAAAGGCTCACCCTTTTTGATGTTGTCCTGTGACAGTTTGTTCGGGGGATGATTACGAGGTAAGTCATTATGGATAAAGCACTTTATATCGCCATGACAGGTGCCAAGCACAATATGATGGCGCAGACCGCTAGGGCTAATAACCTAGCTAATGCAAATACCACAGGTTTTAAAGCAGATTTTGAGCAGTCCCGTGCAATGCCGGTTTTTGGTGAGCACTTTCCAACGCGTGTTTATGCGCTGACGGAGCGGCCTGCTACCGATATGCAAAGTGGTGCGTTTATTCAGACGGATCGAGCGCTTGATATTGCGATTCAGGGCGATGGCTGGATCGCAGTTCAATCTAATACGGGCGATGAGGCTTACACCCGCTCCGGTGAAATGGTGGTTGACCCTAACGGTGTTCTTCGTACCGGCAAGGGCCTTCCGGTTCTGGGTGAAGGTGGTCCAATCGTTATTCCTCCTGCTGCCCACGTTGAGATCGGTGTCGATGGCGTGATCTCGGTGCAGGCTCAAGGGGCCCAAGCCAATGCTTTGGCGCAGGTGGATCGAATTAAGCTGGTTAATCCGGATAAGCAGCAGATGGAAAAAGGCTTGGATGGTCTGATGCGCTTGCGCTCGGGTGAGCCAGCTGAGGCTGATGCGTTAGTCACTGTTGAGTCTGGTTTTCTTGAGTCAAGTAACGTCAATGCGGCTCAGGAGTTGATCAATATTTTGTCTTTAACACGCCAATACGAAATGCAAACCAAGATGATGAAGACTGTTGATGAAAACTCGGCTGCGGCCGCTTCTGTTATGCGTATGGGCTAACTGAAACCAAATTGAGGATATAACAATGCATGCAGCTTTATGGGTTAGTAAAACCGGTTTAAGCGCGCAGGATACACAGCTGCGCACAATTTCTAACAATTTGGCAAACGTGAGTACGGTTGGTTTCAAAAAGGAGCGTGCGATTTTCCAGGATCTCCTATATCAACAGGTGCGTCAGCCTGGTGCGCAATCGTCTTTAAATACTCAGCTTCCTTCAGGCTTGCAGCTTGGTACGGGTGTTCGCACCGTGGCAACCCAAAAAATGCATACTGCAACTAGCCTGCAGGTGACTGAGCAGCCTTTAGATATGGCTCTGGATGGTCGTGGTTTTTTCCAGATTCAGATGCCGGATGGCACGTTGAGTTATACCCGTAATGGCCAGTTTCAGGTAAATGCTGAAGGGCAAATTGTGACCGCTACCGGTTTTTTGTTGGAGCCAGTAATACAGCTCCCTGAGGATACTCAGACCGTTAGTATTAGCCAGGATGGTATTGTATCTGCCAAGGTGCCGGGTCAGGCTCTTGAGCAAGAAGTGGGGCAGATTGAGATTGCTGATTTTGTAAACCCCACAGGGCTTCAATCAGTCGGTGGTAATTTATTTAAAGAAACTGCTGCGTCCGGCGCCCCCATTGTAGGTGTGCCAAATGAGGATGGTCTGGCTTCAACGGAGCAGGGTATGCTTGAAAATTCGAATGTAAATGCGGTTGAAGAGCTGGTGAACATGATCTCCACTCAGCGTGCCTATGAGATGAACTCTAAAGTTGTTTCAGCAGCTGATGGTATGTTACGTAATCTGACGCAGACTTTATAAGTTTTGATTGAAATAACATTGCGATGCTTTGGGTGGGGTTAGGTATGAAACGAATTATGGCACTTACGTTTGTGCTCGCTTTGGTGGGATGCCAATCAAAGGATGAGATGATTAAACCTGACGATCCTTTTTATGCGCCAGTGCAGCCGAGTCATATTGCTCCGCCTCCGGCAAGTAATGGTTCTCTTTACCAGCAGAACTATAGTATGACTTTATACGGTGACCGCAAGGCATACCGTGTGGGCGATGTCATTACTGTTTTACTGACAGAGACGACGAGCTCGCAAAAGTCTACCAAGTCATCTTTGTCCAAATCCAGTGAGGTTGAAGTACTGAACCCGACAATTCTCGGTCAGCAACCGCTGGATATGACGACGAATATTGAGAACGATACTTCTTTTTCGGGTAAGGGCTCCACTGGGCAGAGTAATAGTTTACAGGGGAGCATTACTGTAACCGTGCATCAGATCTATCCGAATGGTTTGATGCTGGTTAAGGGAGAGAAGTGGCTTAATCTGACTAATGGTTCAGAGGTTATTCGGGTCAGTGGTTTGCTGCGCCCAGAAGATGTTTCTCCTGAAAATACAGCAATGTCGACAAAGCTTGCCGATGCACGTCTTACCTATAGCGGTACGGGTGATCTGGCCGATACAACGCGTCAGGGGTGGTTGACACGATTCTTTAACAGTAGCTGGTGGCCGTTTTAGGAGTATGGTATGCGCTATTTAATCTCTTTTGTCTTAATGGTCGTTGCTACCTTTGTACAGGCTGAGCGCCTTAAAGATATTACCAATGTTGAAGGTGTGCGTACTAACCAGCTGATCGGTTACGGGTTGATTGTTGGTCTGAGCGGTACAGGTGATAAAGCCCCTTTTACTAACCAGACGTTTGCCAACATGATGAGCCAGTTTGGTATTACTTTGCCCCCTGGCGTAGATCCAAAATCCAAAAATATTGCCGCAGTCACGATTCATGCGGAGCTGCCGCCTTTTACCAAGCCGGGTCAGCGAATTGATGTCACAGTAAGTTCTATCGGTAATGCTGCGAGCCTTCGCGGAGGTACCTTATTGATGGCCCCTTTACGTGGTGCTGACGGTAATACCTATGCCGTCGCTCAGGGAAGTCTGGTTGTTGGTGGTCTTGGTGCTGAGGGCGCTGATGGCTCCCGTATTCAGGTTAATGTGCCAAGTGTTGGCCGCATACCTAATGGAGCCACCGTTGAGCGTGCCGTTGCTCACAACTTTTACGGTGGTGACAGCATTACCTTTAACCTGCACCGTCCTGATTTTACGACTGCAAAGCGTGTCGCTGAGCGTGTCAATGATCTGTTGGGTGATAATGTTGCGCAGGCCTACGATGCTGTGTCTATTCGTGTGCGCGCCCCAAGAGATCCTTCTCAGCGAGTCAGTTATCTGTCTGTGCTTGAAAATCTGGAAGTTCAGCCGGGGGAAGAGTCGGCAAAAATTATCATCAACTCTCGCACCGGAACGATTGTAATTGGTCAGAATGTTCGTGTAGCTCCTGCCGCGGTGACTCATGGCAGCCTTACAGTGACCATTCAGGAGGCACCTGAGGTTGTTCAGCCAAATGCACTCGCTGGTGGAGAAACTGCTGTTCAAGAAAGTAGCAATATTGATGTTCGGCAAGATGATTCCACCATGTTTAAGTTTGCTCCCGGTGTAACACTGGACGAGATTGTTCGTGCGGTAAATCAGGTCGGTGCTGCGCCTGGGGATCTGATGGCTATTCTTGAAGCGCTTAAACAAGCTGGTGCGTTGAATGCAGATCTGGTTGTTATTTAACGTTTGGCAGTTAATGGCATAAACCTTGCAAAATGTCCTATATGCAAAAGGCGGCAATAAGCTTTGGAAGGACAGGTAAATGATTAATAGCAGATATGATCAGGCGCGGGTTGTCACCGATGTTCAGGGGCTTGAGTCCCTTAGAAAAGGTGCGCGGGATGATGATCCGGAAGCCCTGAAAGAAGTGGCCGCTCAGTTCGAGGCTATGATGGTTCAGATGATCATGAAAAATGCCCGTCAATCCAATGAGCTGCTTTCCAAAGATGGCATTTTTGATAGCGAACAGGTTCGCTTTTACCAGCAGATGTTTGATGAGCAGATGGCAGTAACGATTACTGAGGGCGGAACTTTTGGTTTAGCTGATGTGCTTGTTCGCCAGCTTAGCAAAGACTACGGCTTGGAAACTGAAGCTGATAAAACCCGCAACCCCATATCGATTCAGGATATGTTGGATCGTGGAAGTCGTTTCCCGGCAAATCGCTATGATCCGGAGCTGATGCAGAGCTGGCGCGATAAATTTGCTGCTGAACGCGCTGCGAGAGCGGCGGCTACTGAAGACGCTAAGCGGATAGAAGATGGTTTCTCCTCACCGGAAGATTTTGTCCGTTCCCTCTACCCTATGGCGGAAAAAGCGGCAAAAGAGTTAGGGGTTGATCCTAAGGTAATGCTGTCTCAGGCAGCCCTGGAAACAGGCTGGGGGCGCTACATGATTCGTGATGAGCAGGGCAAAAATAGTTTTAACCTATTTGGTATCAAGGCGGATAGCCGTTGGAGTGGTAAGTCAGCGATTGTTTCGACTCTGGAGTATCGCGGTGGTGTCGCACAAAAAGAGCAGGCATCTTTCAGAGCTTACAATAACTATGAATCCAGCCTGAAAGATTATGCGGACTTTCTTCAGAAAAATCCGAGATATAAAGAGGCGTTAAAGCATGCTTCTGATCCGGTTAAGTTTACCAAGGGCCTTCAGGATGCTGGCTACGCAACTGACCCGGCCTATGCGCAGAAAATTCAACGAATTATCAACAGTAGCAGTATGACTGTTGCGGTAAAAAACTATCAAAATAGCCAGGGATGATGCCGGGTTATTCACTGTGTTGAGAGCTAAAGGCTGGCTCTTGATATTGGAGCGGAACGATGACAGATCTTCTTAAATTAGGTTATTCAGGTACTCATGTTCACCAGAATGCGTTGAACGTGACGGGTCATAATATTGCCAATCTGGATACTCCGGGATTTAGCCGGCAGCAGGCTCTTCAGCAAACGACACCGGCTTATGGCACTGGTGAAGGGTATTACGGGACTGGTGCAATGACGACGACTATTCGTCGTATTTCGGATGAATTTCTTACTCAGCAGGTACGTAACGATACCAGTTTAGCTAAAGAATATGAGACAGTTCTTGATTATGCTAAACAGCTGGATAATTTGTTGGCTGATCCCTCTTCCAGCCCTGGTGCGGTTCTGAATGACTTTTTCGCGGCTATGGAGTCGCTAAATGATGAACCGGATTCTCAACCATTGCGAGGCTTGGTCCTGTCAGAGTCAAAAAAATTGGTTGAGCGTTTTAACTTGATTAATGATCGGTATGAGAATACCAGTGATAACCTCAATACTCAGCTGGCGACCAATGTTGAGGATATCAACAGAATCGCAGCATCAATTGCTGAGCTGAATAAAGAGATTGCTGCTGCCAGTGGGCGTACTGGAGGATTGCCTCCTAATGACCTTATGGATATGCGTGAGGAGAAGCTGCGTGAGTTGAGTGAGTATGTTGAAGTAAAAACCACCAACGTTGCCGATGGTACGGTTTCAGTCATTGTAGGTGATGGCTTCCCCCTTGTGGTCAATGATGATTCTTTTCTCCTAAAGGCAGCACCTGGCCGTTCTGACGATAAAGCCCTGGATGTGTATTACAGCGATCCTAAAGAAGGTGACAAAATGATCACCGATCTGATCACTGGTGGTGAATTGGGTGGCTTGTTACGTTTCCGACAAGAAGTGCTTAATCCTGCAATGAATGAGCTGGGGCGCTTGGCGATCACAATATCTGAAAGCTTTAATGATCAACACAAGTTGGGCATGAATCTTAACAATGAGATTGGCGGCAACTTTTTTCGGGATGTGAATGAGCGCGAGCTAATGGAAGAGCGTGTTACGCCCTACCAGGATAATAATTCTCGCAGTCGTTTGGGAATGGAGGTTGAAATCTCAGATCCTTCCAAGCTGACCAATAAAGATTATCGGCTCACAGTACTATCAGACGGTACTGATGCAACGGCTGTAAATGCAACCTTTAATTTGCGGGATTCTGACGGTAATAAGGTGCGCTTTGAATACACGGATACCTCAGTAATCCCACCTGTTACTGTTAATAAATCTATTGTCACCATGGCTGACTTAAAAGACCCGAATATCCGGGTTGAAGTCGATGGTATGCGCCTTAAGCTTCCTTCTAGTGCGACAAATCAGGTTTATAAAGGTGATGATTTTACGATTTCACCCACCCGAAACGGTGCAAAAGATATTCGTAGAGAGATTACAGATAGTGATGAAATTGCTTTGGCTTCCCCAATGCGGGCAACGGAGGCCTCATACAACACTGGATCGCTTGGCGTTGTATCGAGAAATGTAAGCGACACTTTCAAGTCTGCCGCCAGTGGCGGTGGAATTGTTACAAGTCAAGGTATTCCAGCTGACCCTAGCGTGTTTTTTGATCAGCGTGATGGACAGTTGCGTTTCTATGATAGTGGTGCCGTGCCGACTGTAACGGATCTTCCCGATGGCATTAAGGTTGATTTTGACCCCAATGATAACTTTGTCACCGGTGACAGCTCGATGGAATATGACATTGTCGATGTCAATACGGGGAATGTTCTTTATTCAGCCACAGGTGCCGATGCATTTGAGCTTGGGTCAACACAAAATGTGATCCCTGATACTTGGGGATTCAGCATGGATTTAGGGGGCATTCCTCAGAACGGAGATGCAATCCTGGTTGAGTTTAACCGCGATGGTTTTGGTGATAACTCAAATGGTAGTGTAATGTCTGACCTTCAGTCCAAAGGTGTGATTGATAATGGTAAGACCACTTTCCAGGATGGTTATTCTCACATTGTGGAAGCTGTGGGTGTGAAAACCGCTGAGTCCAAGGTTAATGCAGAATCGGGAGCGACTATCTTGAAACAAAGTGTGGCTTTACGTGAAAGCGTTTCAGGTGTGAATTTAGATGAAGAGGCGGCAAATCTGGTGAAATTCCAGCAGGCTTACAATGCTTCGGCTCAGTTGATAGCGGTGTCTCAGCAATTGTTCTCATCTCTGATTAATGCTGTAGGGAGATAATTAAAATGCGTGTTTCAACTTCTTTAATTAACCATAACAACACCAACAGCATTCTGAAAAAGCAAACAGAGCTTTTTTATACTTCTCAGCAATTGGGTACGGGTAAGCGGGTTCTAACTCCCTCAGATGATCCTGTTGCAAGCACGTTGGCTTTTAATGCCAAGAACAAATTGGCAAATATTGAGCAGTATGGCAAAAACATCGATTATGCAGAAAAAAGCTTACGAACCAGTGAATCAACACTCGATACAATACATGATCGTCTTCAACGTGTTCGCCAGTTGATGATTCAGGCCAATAACGACACGATTGGAGATGATGGTCGTAAAACTGTTGGCTTAGAGATTCGAGCAATCACCGATCAACTGGAAAAATTGGTGAATACCAAAGATGAGCAGGGTAACTATATCTTCTCTGGCAGCAAGGTTGATACCCCGCCTTTCCAACGTCAGGCAGATGGTAGTTACGAGTATCAGGGTGACTCGAAGGAGCGCTCTGTACAGATCTCTGATAGCGTTCGATCACCCCTGAATATGACCGGCAAAGAGATCTTCGAAGATATTGAGTCAGCGCTTTTTGCGGCAAGCCCGATGACGAGTTATCCTTCTGATGCAAATGCAGGTACAGGTGATATAACCATTGCCTCAGGTTCTCAGGCGTTCTTGCCGGGTAATAAAATTGGCGATTTTGATATTCAGGTTGCTAATGATGCTGTAGCGCCAGTGGAGATTACAGTGACTGGCCCTAGCGGTGCTGTTATTGACCTTTCAGCACCGACACCGCCTAATACCCCAAATACACTGGAAGCTTTGCAGGATTATTTGAATCAAGGGGCTGATGGCTCGGTAGGAAACTTAGCATTTGATCCTGCAACTTTTGATGGCTTGGTTACTAACGGAGACAGCTTTACCCTGCGCGTGAATAACGAAAAACAGGATATGTTGACGGGAATGCGTCGTCTGGCGGAAACGCTGGAAAACCATACCGGTGCTCAGAAAGATAAAGATATGCTGGCCTCTTCCCTTGATGATTTGGACAGCTGGCTTAACAGTGTTGAAGTGGCCCGTACCGAACACGGTACGCGCAGAAATAGTATCAGTGCGATCGGTGGTAACAATGACAGCGTTGAGATCTTCCTGAAAGAGCAGGTGAGTAACCTGGAGGATTTGGACTATACCGAAGCAACTGGTCGCTTCGTTCTGGAGCAGACAGCACTGCAGGCCTCCCAGCAAACCTTCAGTAAAGTATCATCTTTAAGTCTATTTAATTACATTAACTAAAAGAGCTTCTATCCTAATGAAGCACAAAAGAAAGCCACTCAAATGAGTGGCTTTCTTGCATCTATAACGGCCATTTCTTTCCTCTTTTACTTTTCGTATGAGTTTGCCGCTGCAGATTATTGTGGCTTTAACTTGCCGCTGACCACTCTAATCCTATGATTTTTATAGGTTTTTTGTTTTGGCATGCCATTTGCTTTATCCTTTGTAAGGCTGGCTTAGGCGATAAGCCAAATAGGCTGAGCCTGGCAACTAAATTTCATTGGCAGTGATAAGGCTGCAGCCCAATACCTGAAAAAAAGGACGGGACACTATATGGCTCTATTTGTAAATACAAACGTGGCGGCTTTGAATGGCCAGAAAAACCTGAGCGATGTAACTGCACGCATGAACAGCTCTTTTGAGAAGCTGTCGTCAGGTAGTCGTATTAACAGCGCAAAGGACGATGCAGCAGGCCTTCAGATTTCTGATCGTCTGACAACTCAGGTGATTGGTTTGGAGCAGGCTACCCGAAACGCCAACGATGGCATTTCTATCGCACAGATTGCTGAGGGCGCTCTGGGCGAAGTAACCAACAATGTTCAGCGTATGCGTCAGCTGGTTGTACAGGGTGGTAATCGTACTTTGTCAGCTGATGACCGCAGCGCTTTGGGTCAGGAGTTTACGAAGCTTCTGAATGTTAATAATGGTATTGCAGATCGTACTTCGTTTGGAACCCAGAAGTTATTGAATGCAGACTCTCCGGATTCAGGGTTTCAAATTCAAACAGGTGCTCATTCAGGTGAGCAAGATACCATTACAACCGGTAATGCCAAGCTGACAGCCCTATTTGGTAAAGTGTTGTCTGATGAAGGGATTACAGGTGTCCTATCTGCTATGAGTACTACTGGCTTGTCTGCGTACGGCACGCTAGGTGAGATAATCGGTGCCTACATGGCTGTTACCGGTGAATCAGATATTGCTGTTGCAGCTAGTGCGGTTGTTGGACCTAGGGCTAACGTTTCTGCTGCTAATAACCTGGGTGAGCGCGGCGCTGCAACAATTAATATCGACGAATTAACGAAAGTTTTGACCCAGGAAGCGTCTGGCAGTGGTGGTTTTACTACACTATCAACCATTAGCGGTGCACTCGGATTTATGGGGCTGGCGGGCACGGGCTCTGATGTGTTGACCGGCGATGAGTTGCACACGATACATGCTTTTGCAACCGATACACTGCTGGATTCAATGAGCAGCCTGATTACCCAGATTGATAAGCAGCGAGCTAAGTTAGGTGCAGAGCAAAACGGCCTGAGTTCTGTTGTACGAAATAACACGACTGCCGTCGTTAATGTGTCTGACTCTCGTTCACGTATTCAGGACACTGATTTTGCAGCTGAAACTGCGGAACTGACTCGCAATCAGATTATTCAGCAGGCTTCTACAACCATCCTGTCTCAAGCTAACCAGTTGCCTCAGACAGCGCTAACATTATTGGGTTAATTGATCTTGTCGCTACGTAGCTTTTGAGCAAGGGGCTAGCATTGCGTCAACGTCATGATTCAACCTGAATTCAAGCCCTGGATCTTTACGATCCGGGGTTTTTTTTTGATTTAAGAATAATGTTAAAGTTCTGACTAACGCAGTCGATAATAAATTTACAAAGTAATGTGGTTTTCTCTGAATTAATATTTCACATTGCGTTCTCTATTTAACGAAAGTTTAAGGGGTGCTCCCATGGCTTTATATGTAAACACCAATGTTTCTGCACTGAATGGTCAGAGAAACCTGTCTAATGTGACAGATCGTATGAACAGTTCTTTTGAGAAACTGTCTTCGGGTAGCCGCATCAATAGTGCTCGTGATGATTCGGCGGGTCTGCAGATTTCTGATCGTCTGACGACTCAGATCACAGGTCTAAATCAGGCAAGTCGTAATGCTAATGATGGCATCTCTATCGCACAGATCGCTGAAGGTGCTCTGGGTGAAGTAACTAACAACGTTCAGCGTATGCGTCAGTTGGTTGTGCAGGGTGGTAACCGTACGTTGTCAACTGATGATCGCAGTGCGCTCGGTCAGGAGTTTACCAAGCTGCTGAATGTAAACAACGATATTGCTGATCGGACTGCATACGGCACCTTGAAGATTCTGAACGGTGATTCCCCTGAATCAGGCTTTCAGATTCAGTCTGGTGCTCAGGCGGGTGAGCAGGATACGGTGACGACTGGTAATGCTAAGCTATCAGCTTTGTTTGGTAAGATTGCAGATGATGAAGGTATTACCGGTAATTTGTCAGCAATCAGTACTACAACGGCGACCAGTTACGGTACGTTAGGTAAGCTGGTTATCGCTTATGCGGCAGTAACAGGTGAGTCAGATATGGCTGCCGCTGCAGATGCTATTTTCGGTACTCGTACAGGTTCTGTTGCAGCGAATGACTTGGGTACCAATGATGGTGGTACCGCTAAGGTTAATATCGATAATCTGACTAAAATTTTGTCAGATCAGGCTGTTGCCGCCGATGGTACTTCTGATACTGCTGCAGCGTTCGGTACCTTGGTGGGTATGAGTGGTGTGGCTGCAATTTCAACTGGCTTCTCTGATGCCCAAGTCAATAGCATTAACAGTTTTGCAACAGATACGATGCTGAATGCGATGAGTGGTCTGATCACTCAGGTTGATAAACAGCGTGCTAAGCTGGGTGCAGAGCAAAATGGTTTGGCGTCTACCGTACGTAACAACACCACAGCGGTTGTAAACGTATCGGACTCCCGTTCCCGTATTCAGGATACAGACTTTGCATCTGAAACGGCTGAACTGACCCGTAATCAGATCATTCAGCAGGCTTCTACGACTATTCTGTCTCAGGCGAACCAGTTGCCGCAGACCGCTCTGTCATTACTGCGTTAATTGATTAACGGCAGTGAAAAATCCCGCTTCGGCGGGATTTTTTTGTTCCAACTAAGATAAAGTGTTAAAGGAATGCGTCAAAAAGCCGATATAAATGATACAAAGGTGACGCGATCACGATCCCAGAGATTAGATTAAACCTTTAGTCGTCTATCAATGTAAGTTGAAGGGGTGTACCCATGGCTTTATATGTAAATACCAATGTTTCTGCGCTGAACGGCCAGAAAAACCTATCTAATGTGACAGAGCGTATGAACAGTTCTTTTGAGAAACTGTCTTCGGGTAGTCGCATCAACAGTGCTCGTGATGATTCGGCGGGTCTGCAGATTTCTGATCGTCTGACAACTCAGATCACAGGTCTGAACCAGGCAAGTCGTAACGCCAATGATGGTATCTCTATTGCTCAGATCGCTGAAGGTGCTTTGGGTGAGGTGACTAACAACATTCAACGTATGCGTCAGCTTGTGGTGCAAGGCGGTAACCGTACACTGTCTGATGATGATCGTAGCGCGCTAGGTCAGGAATTTACCAAGCTGCTAAATGTGAATAACGATATTGCTGACCGAACTGCATATGGCACACTGAAGATTCTGAACGGTGATTCTCCTGAATCAGGCTTTCAGATTCAATCCGGTGCTCAGGCGGGTGAGCAGGATACAGTGACGACTGGTAATGCAGAGCTCACAGCGTTGTTTGGTGAGTATGGTCGCAGCAGCGGTGCAACCGCTACTCTTAAAATGTCTGCCATGTCTGTTGCTAATATAGGACAGTTCGGTGCAATGGGTGATATGGTTGCAGCGTATGCCGCTTTAACTGGTACATCTAATATTTCTGCGGCTAACCAAGCTCTGTTTGGTTTTGGTACCGGTGATTCAATCACAGTTGCTGATTATGGTACTGACAAAGATCAGGGGGCAGAGATTAACATTGCTAACCTGACAAAGCTGCTTACTGATACGCCGGGGCGTGTTTCTGCGGGTAATGCTTCTCATGTGGCAGCAGCAGTGGCAGGTGCTTTTTCTATTGATACTGCTGCTAATATTGACTCTGTTGCTGGCTTCTCTGACGCGCAGCTGGATAAAATCACAGGTCATCTGACGGATACGCTTCTGGATGCTATGAGTGGTCTGATCACTCAGGTTGATAAGCAGCGTGCTAAGCTGGGTGCAGAGCAGAATGGTTTGGCGTCTACCGTACGTAACAACACCACAGCGGTTGTAAACGTATCTGACTCTCGTTCCCGCATTCAGGACACAGACTTTGCATCTGAAACGGCTGAGCTGACCCGTAACCAGATCATTCAGCAGGCCTCTACGACTATTCTGTCTCAGGCGAATCAGTTGCCACAGACCGCTCTGTCATTACTGCGTTAATTGATTAACGGCAGTAAAAAATCCCGCTTTGGCGGGATTTCAGAGTATTGATAAACCCCTGCAATTTATTGCAGGGGTTTATTTTTGCGTAAAAAATGAAAAATGGTAAAAACGGATCTATCTAATCTATTGATTGCAAAGGATTTAAAAAATACGCATTTTTGGAAAAAAGTGTGAAAAATAGGTGTGCGGACTTTGTCAGCAGCCTGAAATCCCGCTTCAGTGGGATTTTTTTATTTCAAATAATATAGGATGCTAAAGGAATGCGTCAAAAAGCCGATATGGATAAGACAAAGGTGACGCAATCACGGTCTCAGAGATTGGATTAAACCTTTAGTCGTTTATTAATGTAAGTTGAAGGGGTGTGCCCATGGCTTTATATGTAAATACCAATGTTTCTGCGCTGAATGGCCAGAAAAACCTGTCAAATGTGACAGATCGTATGAACAGTTCTTTTGAGAAACTGTCTTCGGGTAGTCGCATCAACAGTGCTCGTGATGATTCGGCGGGTCTGCAGATTTCTGATCGTCTGACAACTCAGATCACAGGTCTGAACCAGGCAAGTCGTAACGCCAATGATGGTATCTCTATTGCTCAGATCGCTGAAGGTGCTTTGGGTGAGGTGACTAACAACATTCAACGTATGCGTCAGCTTGTGGTGCAAGGCGGTAACCGTACACTGTCTGATGATGATCGTAGCGCGCTAGGTCAGGAATTTACCAAGCTGCTAAATGTGAATAACGATATTGCTGACCGAACTGCATATGGCACGCTGAAGATTCTGAACGGTGATTCCCCTGAATCAGGCTTTCAGATTCAATCCGGTGCTCAGGCAGGTGAGCAGGATACGGTGACTACGGGGAATGCGGAGCTTGCAGCCCTGTTTGGTGGCGTTGCAGACGCTGAAGGTGTAACGGGTGATCTGTCTACACTGAGTACTGGCTTCAATACTGCAGGTACTATCGGTAAAATGGTTGCGGCTTACGCTGTAATTAATAATGTGAGTACCGGGGTTGCCACTAATGCTCTGTTTGGTACTAGCCGTGAAGGTAAGATTGCTGACCTTGGCAAAGATGGCGTATCTGGCGTTGTGAATATTGCGGCGCTGACGACAATCCTTGAAGCTGAGGCAACGACTTCTTCGGCTGTTGCATCAAACATAATGGCTATCGCTAATGTGAAAACTACGGTCGGGATTACTGGGACCGTAAGTGCAGGTTATAGTGATGCGCAGCTTAATGAAATTCATGGTTTCGCAACAGACACTTTGCTGGACGCCATGAGTGGTCTGATCACTCAGGTAGACACTCAGCGTGCCAAATTGGGTGCAGAGCAAAATGGTTTGGCATCTACTGTACGTAATAACACCACTGCTGTTGTAAATGTATCGGACTCTCGCTCCCGTATTCAGGATACAGACTTTGCTTCTGAAACGGCTGAGCTGACCCGTAACCAGATTATTCAGCAGGCCTCTACGACTATTCTGTCTCAGGCGAACCAGTTGCCACAGACCGCTCTGTCATTACTGCGTTAATTGATTAACAGCAGTGAAAAATCCCGCTACGGCGGGATTTTTTTTATCTGTTCTACTCTTCTTATTAGACAGAAATTTAAGTTTTCTCTTTACAGGCCGATAAAATAACAATAGTTAAGGGGCAATAAGCTCTAGGAGGAATTGGCATGAAAGTTGAAGGTTCTAACGATGCCTATGGACAGGGTTACGAAATGCGGCAAAAAAATGCCGGTATGGATGTTGGCAAGGTAACAACTGAAGCTGGAGTAAAACTTGAAAATGCTCGAACATCGGCTGTTGATGAGCTTAAGTCGGCTATGGCAGGGCAGAAAGGTGGCGGTGATCGGGAGAAAGAGCTTCAGGATGCTGTGGACAAAGTTAATCAATACGCAGAAATTCAGCAAGTCAGCCTGCGTCTGCAAGTGGAGAAAGAGCTGCAACGCGTTGTTGTTGAAGTTGTAGATAAGGATACTGACGAAGTGATTCGACAGATTCCTTCTGAGCAAACCATTGAAATTGCCAAGCGTCTTGACGAAGTGATGAAAGAGTTTTTGTCAGGTTCGGTATCTCAGTCATTTAGTTTGCTTTCGGATGAAGTGTAATTTACTGGATTCATTAAAATGGTGGGCAACGCCATTAGGAGATTGATATGAACTTTTTAGGAATTGGTTCCGGACTTGATTTATCAACAATGCTTGACGGTTTGGTCGAGGCTGCAGCTAAGCCTAAGGTCGAGCAGCTTGGCAAGCGTGAAATTCAAGCAGAAGATTCACTGTCAGGTTTGGGCATCCTAAAGAGTTTGATGTCTGACTTTAAGACAGCAGCAGATAATCTGAAAGATGCGTCTTTGTTTACAAAAATGACACCAACTCTGACGCAGCCCAGTAGTGGTGACCTTATTAAGGTGGAATCAGATACTAATGCCGTTGCTTCATCATACGACATTGAAGTGGTTGCTCTTGCCAGTGGAAGTAAGTCCACATCTGATTGGCGTTCTGTTAAATATCAAAGTGATAGCTATGCAGATGCGTCTTCAGCTCTGGGAAAATCTGGAACGTTATCTTTTCAAATAGATACCGGAGCTACAGTAGACGTTAGCGTAGGTGCTGGTGATTCGTTGAATGACATCAAAAACAATATTGATGCACTGTCAGGAATTGGAGCAAGAATCACTGATGGACGTCTTGAGTACTATGCAGAAGGTACTGGAGAAGTTCTGACCGTTACCAATGATGATGCCAGTCTTGACAGTTTTACAACTACGGGTGACATGTCAGAACGAGCAGATAGCGCTAAAGACGCTAACTTGAGTGGTACGCTCTCTTTTGCCGCAGATGGTAAGACTTTTGAGGTCACGCTAACTGGTGATGAAACACTGGATGATATCGTTGCCGCAGTTAACAGCTCTGATGATAACTTTGGTGTAACTGCGAATATTATTGATGGCCGTTTGGTTTACCAGTCTTCAGTGACAGGGGCTGGAAACGACCTGAGTGTTACCGGTATTGCAAAACTGGCAACTACTGGCAATATGAGTTCAACATCACTTGCTTCCGATGCTGAAATAAAAGTTGATGGCGTTTCTATCACTAATGATACCAATGAGTTCGATAGTGCTGTGGCGGGTCTTACGATTACAGCATTAAAACAGTCACCGGGTACTGGAACGGCTGATGTTGAAACAGCTGCATTGACTGTAGGAGAAAATACCGGAGACGTGAAATCAAAGGTCGAAGCCTTTGCTAAAGCTTATAATAAACTACGAGAAACAATGAATGAGCTTAAAGGTACTGTAGATGAAGATAATAACTACACTGCCGGTAAGCTTTCGAATGACCCTATCGTCAGAAATGTCGAGTCAGTCTTGAACAACTTGATTACAAAGCAAGTTTCTGGTGCAGATCAAGGTCTGGATACGTTGTATTCAATCGGTCTTGATATTGAAGAAGACGGTACCTTAGCAATTGATAGTGATCGACTTGATGGTGCATTAAATAACCTTGAAGGCATGAAAAAGCTTTTAGCAGGGGATGGTGCAGTTTCAAGTGATGGTCTTGCTGATCTGATCAGTGACCAAGTTGATACCTATGTAGGTATTACTGGTATTATTAAAGGACAAGAAGACTCAGTTCAGGCTAAACTTACTGATCTTGAAGAGCAGTACGAGGCGCATTCTCGCTATATTGAAAATTATAGATCAATGTTAAAGCAACAGTTTACAGCTTTGGATGCTTCTATGGCTAGAATGAACTCCATTATGGCTCAAATTCAGCCGCAATTGGCAGCATTACCGGGCGTAGCATCCAGTTAAGGAGTTTTTATGAATCGTGCAATCAGTAAGTATAAAAATGTAAGTGTAGAGAGCGGCTTAGAAGGTGCATCTCCCTATCAGGTAACAAAAAAGTTAATTGATGGGTGTATGATTTTCCTTAAACAAGCAAAAGTTGCAATTGAAAATAAAGACTATGAAAAAAAGTCTTTTCATATTTCTAAGGCTCAGGCAATTATTACAACACTGGCTACAAGCCTTCAGTCTGACTGGAATGAAGAAGTTTCAGGCAACTTGCTCGCTTTATATGACTTCTGTCTTGATCAGTTGATTTCTGCTTCTGCTGAAATGAATGTAGAAAAAGTTGAATCTGCTGAAAAAGTTATGGCTGAGATCAAAGCAGGTTGGGACTCAATACCAGCGGATGCTGTGGTTGAAGCCGAGAAGCAGCGATCAAATGGCCCTATGGTGAGTACTGATGCAGGATAGAACTACTAGCTTCTCGGATCATGAACTGGTCGCTGCTTTTATTGATAAACGCCTGACGGATAACCTGGAAGCATTTAAAAACTATTTGCCCAATATTTACGACAAATTTTCTGACTATAAAGAAGAAAATATATACCTGATCTATGATGATGCAGGTAATATTAACCTTTTTGATCGGTCATCTGAGACGTTGCTGTATGGTAATAATCCTGTACAGCAGTGCCTAGATAACCTGAACGGATATTTTAATAGTCCTGTTCAAAGGCCTTTCTTCATTTTGCCAGGGGGGGATGATAAACAGCCCGTTAATGGAGACGTTAATTATGTGCACTCTTCTCATCTTAAAAAATTGGGTGAGTTTCAGTTTTCTGCTTTAGCGTCAATCGGGGAAAAAATACTTGATATAATAAAATCTAGATCAGATAAAAACTATACACCAATAGAATCTGAAGTTGATATTGAGCATAAGCTACCTGATTTTATTAATGCAATGTTTTTATTTTCGGTTGGAATGGGCTTTGATTTTGAGAAATTATATCTGGAAAGAGATATTAAACATCTTTATATAATCGAGCCCGATCCAGACGTTTTTTATGCGTCTATGCAGTTAATTGACTGGAGGTCGATTCTAAAAAAAGCCATTGAAAAGGATTTTAAGCTACATATTATTGTAGAGCGGGATTATGCTTCCTTGTTAAATGAAGTTTCTTTATTGGTTACAGCCAGTGGTCGCCATAACGTAGCTGGTGCGTACCTTTATTCAGCATTTTATAAGGAAAGTTATAGCGATATTTTTAAAGATTTGAAGCAAGCTATAAGTTATAGTTATCTGTCAGGGTTCGGGTTTTATGACGACTCTCGATATAGCTTGGCACATACCGTGGGCAATTTTCAAGCTAATATCCCTATTCTAGCTTCGAACAGGAGTTTAAAGAAGGATCTTGGGCAAGATGATATGCCCGTTATGATTATAGGAAATGGCCCATCATTAGATTATGATCTTGATTTTATTTTCAGAAATCAAGATAACTTTGTTGTTGTAAGTTGCGGCTCGTCATTGAGAACGTTACTTAAAAATAAGATTCAACCTGACTTTCATGTCGAGTTAGAGCGTACTGCCAGTGTAACCTGCTGGATCAAAAAATCTTCTGATGGCATCGATAATTTTTTTGATATTTTAAAAGAAATTACTCTTATACAGGTATCCCAGGTCCACCCAGGAGTTGCTGGATTATTTAATAAAAAAGGAATGCTCTTAAAAGATATTGAAACTGGTTCTTCTTTTCTTAATTACTCAATCCCTAATAAGGGGCTTGCTATATTACCAAGGCTTGCGCCGAGCTGCGTGCATTCGGCAGTGACTTCACTCGTCGTCATGGGATTTAAGGATTTCTATCTCTTTGGGACAGATATGGGAACCGTTGATGTTACTAAACATCACTCTAAGGATAGTAGTTACAAATACTTGAAGAAAGATGTTGCGGAAGGCTTTAACTTTAAGAAAGGTGCAGAAGTTTACAAGTCCAATTTTGGTGATAAAGAAGTATATTCATCTGGTTATTTTCCAATGTTTAAGAGAGAGCTTGAGTCTATCATCGCAGGGTGGAACTATACCATGCAAGACTCCTTAAACTTTTATAACTGCAGCGATGGTTCTTTCATTGAAGGTACATCTTCATTGCACAGTGAAGATATTGATATTGGTTCTCTAAAAAATAATTTTCACAAGCAAGAACTTTTAAATGCAGTATTTGATGCTTTCTTCAGCTTTAGTCCGGATGGCTATGAAGAATCATTACTGGAAAATCTAGAATGTATAAAATCAAAGGTTGATGACGCTTGTGACTATGCCATCAGCATGATTGAGCCTATTTCTGATATCCCTCAAGCTTTTACATTAACAGATCGGTTTATTCAGGAATTCCATAGTGATCTGGTTTTGGATGATAATCACGCTTGGTTGTACTCTATTTTTGATGGGTCACTCTTGTATATGTTAAGTGTCATAACATCCACAGCTATGCTTCCGATATCTGAGCAGGTTGCTCTTAAGTCGATTAATAGTCAGTTTGAGCAGTTAGCGCTTTTTTTCAAAGATGTGAAAAGTGATTTCAGAGACCACTGTTTGGACTGGGATCAAGAGAACCGTTATGACATGTTTGATGATAAGGTGTGAAGCTATGTGGCTGGACAAATGGAATAAGCTTAAATTAGATGCTGACGAAATTTATAAGCTCGCTGAGCAGGATGATTGGGCTGCTGTTTCGTCTAAAGGCGATAAGCTTGAGAAGGATTTACTTCATTTTTTCGATGAAACACTCCCTGAAATTAAAAATCGTGAAAAACCTTTAATAAAAGAAGAAGGTGAGATGCTCATTTCTAATATTTTAGGCATTCTTACAATGGCTAAAAGAAGGAGAGGTGAGTTAAAAGATGAAACTGGAAAGTTAGCTAAGGGTAGCCGGGGCATTTCAGCTTACAAAAAGATTTAATACATAACAATGTATCGCATATAGATGTAGTTTCTCAAGACGTATATTTTCAGTGTGCATTAGAAATGATGCTTGGATATTTACAGTTGTGGACTTCATCCATCAACTCGAAAATGGATGAGAAATAATGTGGAAATCTCTTTTTTCAGAGGGCGGTTGCAGACTCTGAGCGCAACACGCTATTGCACTGATGTGACGGCATT